>NZ_JBNPXV010000012.1:0-93793 GCF_050433125.1 Roseimarinus sediminis
AGCTTCTCTTCTTTTGTAAAACTTCGCTTTTTCATCGTCATAAAAGTACAGATTTAAATCTATATCTTTGTCCGATGATTTAAGGGGCTAAAACAATATGCTGATGTCATTTTGAAACGCACTTTCGTTTTTAGGCACTTTGTTGTTGTAAGTAGGGAAACGTAGGCTTAACTTTATTGTCAAATAACCGAATATTACAAAATGGGATTCGATAGCATTGAAGCAGCGGAAACATTATTTGTACCCGACCATTAACAAAATATACTGACATGAAAGCTTTAAAACTAACCCTTGTTCTTTTATTTGCCGCAATCACCTGTCTCGTTGGACAAAATTACCAGACGGTTTGTTCAGGAAGAATTTCCTATTTCGAAAATGACAGGAAGGAAATCACTTGCATTAGGATTGATTCTTCAAAATATCAGGCCGATTCAATCTTATACCCGTTTACAGTCTTCCAGGAAACAGATATTGGGTGCTTTTCTCCAAATATCGCCTCATGGATTGGCACTAAGGTCGTACTAAGCAAAACAGGCAATAATTATTTTTTCAACCGGAACAACGATAGCATTCTTATAAAAACCAATGCCCGTCCTGGAGAAGAATGGGTGTTATGGCAAAACGATGCATCGTACCTGGTAAAAGCAAGGGTGACAAAGCACGACACCATGAGTTTTTTAGGTCTGACCGATTCGGTGAAGACCATTAGCCTGGAGGCTTTTAATCAGAACATGGAGCCCGTATCTTTGGGGCTTGAGGGCAAAAGCCTGCAAATTAGCAAGCACTTTGGCTGGGTGAAAACATTTAATTTTTATTTGTTTCCCAATTTACATGGCTATTCATTTGGTGATTTCTTAAATGAACATCGATTGGTGGGGCTTTCGGCTCCTGAAGCAGGACTACAAAACCTCACCTGGATGGAGGTCTTCGATTTTCAGGAGGGCGATGAATTTCATGTGTTGTACGAATCGAGTTGTTGGGATAGCGAATATGGATCGTCGGTCACCGATAAGGCCATCTACCGCTATCTCGAACGAAATACCTATGACGATTCCATCGTCTATCGCTATTCGCGCAAACAACGCATACTTACCGAACAAACTGACAACAGCTGGCTTACACTTTATGACGACACCTTGCAGCTAACAATCAGGCCGAATGCAGCGTTCGATCTGTTGCCAGGCGAACCTTTCCGCGCTCATCCTGATGAATATCTGAATGGTGGTTGCTCCATGAACTGTGGTGAACCCTTTTCGAAAAGAACTCAAGCGGTCTTCGAATTTTATAATGATAATAATGGTTCATGCTGGCAATTATTGCATTTTGATGGTTGTGTGCCTTCAATGCAATACACCAAAGGTCTTGGCGGGCCTTATTATTCCTGTGAAAATGCCTTTTGCTTTGGTGGTGAAAGCAGGAAGCTGGTTTATTACCAAAAAGGTGAGGAAAGTTGGGGTGAGAAACTGGTACTTACAAGTCTCGACGAGCTAAAGAGGAGTTCACTTGTCCTGTATCCGAATCCGGCCCGTGATTACATCGAAATATCTTTCAACGATGCTCCCGCCTCCGCCTGCGATTTGCTTATCTACAACTTGCAGGGTCAGGCACTTCATTCAGAAAGCATGGATGGTACTTTTACCAGAATCGATGTTTCGACCTTGCAGGCAGGAAGCTACTTGTTGAAAATTACGGGAGAAAAGGGAAAGGTACTGGCAACTAAGAGATTTATGATAAAATAATTGTCCCAAAGTTGTTGTCGATTTCACAGCATTACGGGGCATCCTGTTAGTGTCAATTGCCATTATCATTAAAAAGTACCCGTTGTTTTGACGCAACTATTCTGCAGGACAAAGCATCTAAGCGGGTGATAAACAACATAATTATGAAAGCTGTAAACAACATTCTGCTGTTGGATTTTTTATTGCTGCAATCACAAATTCTTTTGACCTTGCTTCGGCCTTTAAGTTCAACGAATCAGATTTCATGATGACATCTCCTATTACATTCCTGTTTTAACTTGCAATAATGCAGCGAAGCATTTATCTTGCCCATAAAACAACTACACAATGCAAAAACAACTAGTAATCAGTCTGGCTTTTCTTTTTACTGCCCTGTATTCCTTGCAGGGACAACCAACCGTGGTGCCTTTGTGGAAGGGTGAAGTTCCCAACAACAAAGCGACCGATATTCCTGAAGGAAGCCGTGAGTCGAATGGTGAAATAACCCATGTTTATGATGTAACTGATCCGAGCCTGACTATTTACAGGGCAAAGGTTGAAGACAATGTAAAAGTGCCGGCGGTCATCATTTGTCCCGGAGGTGGTTACACCAATCTGTCGATTCTGAAAGAAGGGCACCGTGTAGCTGAATACCTTGCAGAGAACGGTATTACCGGCATTGTACTAAAATACCGTCTGCCACGCGACGAAATGCAGATCGATAAAACACTGGCACCCATACAGGATGCACAACAGGCCATATTAACGGTACGCAGCAGAGCTGCAGCATGGAATATTATTCCTGATAAAATTGGTATCATGGGATTTTCAGCCGGTGGTCATCTGGCGGCGACTGCTTCTACAAGGCGTAATTTCTGGCTGGTTGAAGGTGAAAACCTTCGCCCCGATTTCAGCATACTTATTTATCCTGTTATCAGCATGAATCCCGGCATAACCCACATGGGAAGCCACAATAACTTGTTGGGTGAGGATGCAGCCAGGGCACTTGAAATTGAATACTCCAACGAGCTGCAGATAAACAAAAATACACCGCCTGCTTTTCTGGTTCATTCTTTCGACGACAGAGCAGTTCCGGTAGCCAATTCGCTGCGCTATGCACAAAGACTGCAGGAATTTGACATTGAATGTGAGATGCATTTATACAAAAAAGGCGGGCATGGTTATGGCATGAATCCCGGTTATACCGACACCTGGCCGAAACTGATGATTAACTGGATCAACGATCTGGATTAGGATTCAGTAAGGTGAAAGATAAAAAAAAGAGGATGCCAGGCGACATCCTCTTTTTCCAAGCAGTTTTTTTCCTCTTGATCTTATTGCATTTTAACTATTTTACTGCTGTTGACAGCACCGTTGCTGAAGGTACTTTTCTTAATGTAAATACCACGCTGTAGTCGCTTAAAGTCGTTGCCGGCTTTGGCTCCGGTAATGCTGAAGAATTCTTCTTTCACCACTTCGCCTGAGAAATCGAACTGATTGACAGCGGTCCCGCTTTTGGCAGCGATGATGGCTTCAATCTGATCAGCATTGAGCAGACTTGAATAAATGGCAAGGTCGTCGAATTTGTAGGCAGGATCGGGGTCGGCCCAGTCCCAGGCCTGGTTTCCACCAAGACAGATATAGGTCAATGCCGAACCATTGTTAAACAATCCACTCACACTGCTTCCGTTTTCGTCACCACTGAGGGTCCAGGTGTTTTTTACTTCGCCATCGATGTATACTTTTACTTCGCTTTCGGTAAAAGTGGCAGTATAGAAATGCCATGCTTCATCGTCGAGCCATTCCACATCCACCGTGTTGGTTCCGTTGGTATTCTGGGCATCGGTCAGGTCGGTCCAGCCTGAATTGTTCACTTGTCCTACCAGTCGCGACTGAAGTACCATCATTGGCCAGGTATTGGCATTGTTAACCGGAGCAGCACCGTAAGCTGAGAAAATGGGCGTCCAGAGTTGATCAACAGCAGTCCCCTTGTTTACCCAAAAGGCAATGGAAAGTTCCTTGCTTCCCGATTCCTGCAGTTGTGCAAAAATGTTGTCGGGAAGCAGCAAATAGTTGCTGCGGATGGCTTGTCCTCCGGCTGCATTGTGGAATACACTTCCAAAGCCAGCTGTTTCTTCTTCAACTATCGCTCCGTTTCCTACGATGGTCGCATCGCCTGTGTCGTTTTCAAAATCATTGGAATAAAGAATCGTTTGAGCGCTGAGTCCGATGGTGGTCAAAAGTGCAATTGCTAAGATGTAGAGTTGTTTCATGCTGTTCTATTGTTTAGTTATACATTGAATTTTTTCGCTTTATTTCAGTGCTTCCTGCTTATACGCAATGAATCAAAACAAATTTAAGCCTGAAGCTTCGAAGCCTTGCGTACAGATGAATATTTGAAGTGGACAAACCGATCAAATGACCATGGCGTGTCTCTTTCTGTAAATTTGATGCGTGCACGGCATGGTACTCTTAGCAAAATTTAATATGTTTGATACCAATCGAAGCAATTGAACAGTTCACTATGAGAACACTTTTTATTCTGTTTATTTTTATTTGTTCCAATGACTTAAGTTGGGCAGGTGAGCAAAATCGATGGCGTGGTCCGCATGGAAATGGGATCTACGAAGCCGGTAATTTGCTCGAAAAGTGGCCCGATGAAGGCCCCACTGAAGTGATGATGGTGGAAGGCCTGGGAGAAGGTTTTACTTCACCGGCTTTTATAGGAAATAAAATGTACATAACGGGGATGATTGACTCCCTGGGTTATTTGTTTGTAATGACCGACAATGGTGAAATACTTGATAAAATCGCCTATGGACCTGAATACACGCTGAGGTATGTTGGCACCCGCTCGACACCTAAAGTAGTTGGCGATCTGATTTATCTGCTTACCGGCGAGGGGAATATGGTGTGTATCAGTGAGCGCCAAAGAAAAATAGTGTGGTCGAAACACATCAGCGATTTTGGAGGTGAGAACCTTCGTTTTGGCATTGCCGAATCGCTGGTGGTCGATGGAGATGTGCTCTATGCTTCACCGGGCGGACCTGAATACAATGTGCTTGCACTTAACCGCCACAATGGTGACCTTGTTTGGTCTTGCCCGGCCAAAGGAACGACTGCAGCCTATTGCACGCCTTTGTTGTTTGAGCACAAAGGGCGAAAAGTGCTGGCCACCATGATGGCCGACTGGCTTTTGGGCATCGATGCCGAAGATGGCCGCTTGCTGTGGTCACATCCCTACGAAAAGAGGAGGTCGAATTTCCCCAATACTCCCATTTATCACGAAGGGGAAATCTATTATTTCAGCGGATACGACAATGGGGGAGTCAAGCTTTCAATTTCTGAAAATGCTGAAAGTGTTGATTTGCTATGGGAAAGCGATTCGCTGCAGAGCAAGATGGGGGGTGCCGTTTTACTCGATGGCTACCTCTATGGTTCGGGTGATACCCGCCGACAGTGGTATTGCCTCGACTGGAAAACCGGCGAAACAGTGGCTACGTACAATGGTCTGGCCAATGGTGTGGTAATAGCGGCCGATAACAAACTTTTTTTGTACACCGATCGGGGTGAAGTGGTCCTTATGCGGCCTGATCCGAACCATTTTGAAGTAATCAGTCAGTTCAGAATTCAGAAAGGGACTGCTCAACACTGGGCACATCCCGTAATACACGATGGTAAATTGTATGTTCGGCACGGAGACGTGTTGCTGGCCTACCAAATCAAATAAAATCAAAGGGATGACTGAATTCAGAGCGTCCCTTTGATTTTATAAACGGTTATTATTTCGCCTTTAGCTTTCCTTTTAATTGCTCGTCGACAGATGAGCCTCCAATGAAGAAGTCAATTCTTCCTTCTTCGAGCACAAACGAATGTGCTTCGCTGTTCCAGTATTTCAGGTCTTCGGTATCGAGCAGGAGCGAAACATTTTTGCTCTGACCCGCAGGAACATGAATACGTTGAAATGCTTTCAGCGCAAGCCTGGGCCTTTTTACTCCCGAGTCGGGGAAGCGCACATACAGCTGTACTACTTCGTCGCTGCCGAAACTTCCCGTGTTGCTAAGCTGGAAAGTGAGTTCCACCTTGTCGCCGTCGCGAACTGTTTGGTGACTGCTATGCAGATTGGAATATTCGAAAGTGGTATAACTGAGCCCATATCCAAAGGGAAAGAGCGGAGGATGGGTATTGTATTGATACGTGCTTCCCTTGGTGATGTCGTACTCAAGCATGGGCAGCAAATCGCTAATCGATTTGGGCCAGCTTTGAACCAAACGACCGGCGGGGCTTACTTTTCCGAACAATACATCGGCGAGTCCGTTGCCCAGTTCCTGACTCGACTGGGTAATATGTACAATGGCCGGCAGGTGCTCTTTCGACCAGTTGATGGCATAGGGAAAACTCGAAATCAGCACCATTACCGTGTTGGGGTTGGCCTGGTGAACCAGTTTTACAAGGTCTTCCTGTTCGAGTGTGAGCGCCTGCCGGTCGACGTCTTCTTTTCCATCGCTGGGCACATAGCTTACTCCCCAGCCCAGGTTGTATGCCAGCGGATGGTTGCCAACACAAACGATGGCGGCATCGGCCTTAGTAGCGGCAATGGTGGCTGAATCGGCTTTATTGCTGGCAGCAAAAAGCACCGTAACATCATTACCCACCGCATTTCGTATTCCTTCGAGTGCCGAAACAGCGTAGGGAGGAGTTCCTGCATACCAGTCGGAAACCACCAGGTCGGCTACCGGTCCGATAACGGCAATGGTGTCGATCAGGTCGGTTTTTAATGGCAGGGTGTTGTGCTCGTTTTTTAGCAGCACCACCGACTGTGCCGTTGCTTTGCGTGCCAGTTGATGGGCTTCGGGGAGGGTCCACGGGTCGATGGTGTCTTTGATTCCAATTTGTGCGTAGGGATTTTCATCGCTCTCGTCGAACCAGCCCAGACGCAGCAATACCCTGAGCGAGCCCCTGATGGCCTGGTCGATCTCACTTTCGGCAAGCAGGCCCTTTTCCAATGCTTTTTTAAGTGGTTCTTTATAGTCGTCGAGAAACATCGTGATGCCCGAACGGATGCAGGCCACCGCTGCTTCTTCCAGATTAGGATAATACTTGTGGGCACTCACCAGCAGGCGAAAAGCACCACCATCGGTGGCAATGATGCCATTTTGACCCCATTCGTTGACAGTGATCTCCTTAAGCATGGGATGCACGGTGGCGGGTATTCCGTTCACTTTGTTGTAGGCAGCCATGTAAGCCCGTGATCCTCCTTCGCTAATGCCCTTGTAAAAGGGGTAGGAATAGTATTCACGGAACAGGCGCTCGCTGAAATCGGACGAGTTAATGGTGCGGTTGTTTTCGTTGCTGTTGGCCAGAAAATGCTTCATTAGCGAGGCCGTTTTCAGGTAGCGGGGATGATCACCCTGTAGTCCCTTTACGAAAGCCACAGTTAGTTCCCCGGCCAGGTAGGCGTCTTCGCCATAACATTCTTCGGTGCGGCCCCAGCGCACATCGCGTCCGATATCGGCATTGGGAGCCAGTACAATTAAACCACCGCTCAGGTATTTCGGACTTTGGGTCAGGTAGCGGCATTCGTAAGCTTCGTGTGCTGCAATTTGTTCTAGCAGTTCGGGGTTCCACATTTGTGCCAGACCGTAAGCCTGCGGGAAGGTCGTATTGGGGGCTTCACCCTGACCTTTTACAGCCCAGTTGGCAGGCCCGCTCAGCGCCGCGCCGTGCAGTCCTTCAATAATGCGGTGCCGCCTGATCCCCAGGCGCGGAACTTCGGGGCGGGTCGAAAGAAAATTGATTTTCTCATCGAGCGTCAACAGGGAAATCAGTTGATCTATTCGTTCTTCTTCGGGTATTTCGGGATTTTGAAATGCATGTTCCTGGGCAGCCAGTGGGTAGCTTAAAAGAAACAGGACGATTGATATAAAAAAGCATCGCATGGTAAAGAATTTAGTTGTTAGTTAGCTGGTAAAATATCTTAATCGAAAGTAGGAACTTTTATTTTCATTCAAGTGCATTTTTGCATTTCGTTTCAATTTGCATAAAATTTGAAAAGGAAGGAAATAATTTAGGTACTAGTATTCATTTTAGCGCTGCTTGTTATACATTTAAGGACTGTGTCCAAAAACAAAGCACTTATATTCGGCTGTTTTGTATTACTAAAACAGGCCTTGCCTGAAAAAAAAATGAATGATGAAGAATCGAACTTTCCTTTTGGCTCTTTTGAGTTTTATGCTGCTTATTCCTTTTGTATTGCAGTCTCAGGTTGTTTCAGAATTGATCGTTGTCGATCAGTTTGGTTATCTGCCCGATGCCCAAAAAGTAGCGGTACTCAGAGACCCGCAAACGGGTTTCGACAGTGATCAAAGCTATCAGCCGGGAAATAGCTTTCATGTGATCAACGAAGCTGACAGCAGCGTGGTATATAGCGGCACCATTGTTCAGTGGAAAAGCGGGAGAACCGATGACTCATCGGGCGACCGGGTGTGGCATTTCGATTTCAGCAAAGTGAAAGCCAGCGGAAACTACTACCTGCTGGATGAAGAAAACAGCCTGCGTTCATATTCCTTCACCATTTCGCCCACTGTTTATAAGGAAGTTTTGAAACAGGCGGCACGGACTTTTTTTTATCAGCGGGCAGGTTTTGCAAAAGACGAGGAGTATGCAGGCAAAGAATGGGCCGACGGGGCGAGTCATTTAGGACCGCTTCAGGACAAAAACTGTCGCTTGTACAACGAGGTTAACAATGTGGAAACCGAACGCGATGTAAGTGGTGGTTGGTACGATGCAGGTGATTACAATAAATACACCAGTTGGACGGCAGGCTATGTGGTCGAAATGATGCTGGCCTATCTGGAGGCGCCTGTGGCATGGACCGACGATTTCGACCTTCCTGAATCGGGAAACGGTGTACCCGATTTGCTGGATGAAGCAAAATGGGGTACCGACCATTTGTTGCGCTTACAGGAAGCCGATGGAAGTATGATCAGCATCGTGGGACTGGCTCATGCCAGCCCGCCATCGGCAGCCGATGGGATGAGCCGCTACGGTTCTCCCAATACTTCGGCCACACTAAAAGGTGCAGCAGCTTTTGCTATCAGCGCAAAGGTATTTCGTCTGATTGGTTCTGATGACTATGCGTTTACACTCGAAAATGCGGCCATTGCTGCCTGGGATTGGGCCGATTCCAACCCTGACGTGCTTTTTCAAAACAATTCATCTGAATACGCTTCTCAGGGATTGGGTGCCGGACAGATGGAAATGGATGACTATGGTCGTTTAACTGCCAAAATTGAAGCAGCTGTTTTTCTTTTTGAACTCACCGGTGATGAAAAGTACCGTTCTTTTGTCGATCAGAACTACGAACTGGTGCACATGTTGCAATGGAACTATGTTTATCCCTACGAAGGAACCAGCCAAAACATGCTATTGTATTATGCTCAACTTGACGAGGCAAGTCATGCCGTAGCAGAAAAGATCAAACGTGTTTACCGTAATTCGATGGAGCAATCGGAGGCCAATTTGCCTGCTTTGAAAAAACAGCTTGACCCTTACATGGCGTATCTCGACAGTTATGTGTGGGGTAGTAACAACATCAAGGCCATCAAGGGAAATATGCTGATGAACCTGCTGTATTATTCCGACGGCTCCTATTCAAAGAATGAAATCAGAAATCTGGCTGCCAACTATCTTCATTATCTTCATGGTGTAAATCCTTTGAATTTTGTATACCTGTCGAACATGTATCGGTTTGGAGCAGAAAACGGGGTGAATGAATTTTACCACAGCTGGTTTACCAATGGCAGTAAACGCTGGGATCGGGTAGGGCATTCTACCTATGGTCCGCCACCGGGTTTTTTAACCGGAGGCCCTAACCCTGGTTACGACTGGGACGGCTGCTGTCCGGGAGGATGTGGATCATCGTCGAACAATGCTGCTTGCCGCGCCGAAGCCATTGAGCCCCCAAAAAATCAACCCGAGCAAAAGTCGTACAAGGATTTCAACACCAGCTGGCCGTTGAACTCGTGGAGTGTAACCGAAAACAGTTGTGGTTATCAGGTAAGTTACCTGCGTCTGTTATCAAAATTTGTCGGGCTTCATTACGACTGCAATGGCGACCCCGACGGAACGGCCTACATTGATTCATGTGGAAACTGTGCAGGAGGAAATACGGGCATTGAGCCTGTCCTCGATGCAAGCAATTGCGGAGGAGTGGGGCTCATTGAAATGAATTCGGACCAGACAGCTCCGGTACGAATTTATCCCAACCCGGCGGGTGAATCGGTTCGTATTGAAAGCAGTTTGTCAGTCCTGAACCTCGAATTGTACAATGGCCGGGGTGAACGCTTGCTTCAAACCTGCGTCGATCGAAGTGCGAAAATTGACATGTCAATGTATGCTCCCGGTTTGTATTATTTCAGAATTCAAAATGAAAGCAAAGGATTTAGTCAAAAAATTGTAAAAAGATAAATTAGAAATCAATGATCAGGTTCTTCTGTTTTTTTATTCCGCTCACCTTCCTGCTGAACCTTCCTCCTGTGAATGGTCAAACGCTTGAATTGAACAATGGTGAAATGAGGGCCGTTTTTCTTCCCGATGTGGGAGGAAGATTGGTGTTTCTGGGCACTCCTGGCGGCGATAACTTACTCTTTTCTGATTCAACCCTGTGGAATGAAGCCGAAAGTGAAAGAATGCCGGTTGAGCCCCGCCCGGGCTACGATTTCAAAGCATACAATGGTTTCATCAGCTGGCTTGGACCGCAATCGGACTGGTGGAATCAGCAGGACATATTGCCTGAAAAGAAAGGCGATTTATGGCCTCCCGATCCGTATCTTGTTTACGGCCAATTTGAAGTAAACAAACAAAGTACTTCCGAGCTGGTAATGACAGGTCCCGAAAGTGCCATCAGCGGGATCAAAATGATCAAATCGTTTCGTCTCGACGGCAGGCACCTGCACATCAGTACTTCAGCTGTTAATGTGCGGTCAGCGCCTGTTTCGTGGGATGTGTGGTCGAATGCCCGCTTTAATGCCTTTGCCAGGGCACGGGTGCCGGTTAATAAAAACAGTGTGTTGAAAATCGAAACTGTGAATAATCAGGAAAGGGAAATTCTGGAACATGAAATCAGCGACGGGTTTTTTAGCTTTTTACCCGAACTGCCTGAAAACAATAGCAAGCGTCGAATGTCGAAGGTCTATCTGTATCCGGCTGAAGGCAAAATGATGGTAGAATCCATGAATTACAGGCTGTCCATCACCTTCGACCTGATTCCTGCCCGCCTTATTCATCCTGAACAGGCTTTGGTCGAAGTGTACAATTGCGTTTCGGCCGACGGGACTTCCGATTTGCTCGAAATGGAACACCATTCGGCTTACCATACAATGGCACCGGGCGATACAATTACCCTGCGCGAAGTGTGGATGCTGGAAAGTTTTTAGTCCAACAGGATATTCGCTTCTCATCAATTAAACCTGCCTGTTTTTAACTTTCTCCTTTCCGCAGGAATTCTGATGGCGAGCATTTGTAGAATTTTTTGAAGATACGGCTGAAATACTTGGGATCGTTAAAACCGGTGGCATAAGCAATTTCGCTGATCTGCAGGTTGCCCTTCTTTAACAATTCGGTCGATTTTTTAAGCCGGTACACGTTAATGAAGTCGTTGGCCGAAAGGTTGGTGATGGCTTTCAGTTTTTTGTACAACTGGCTTCGGCTCACGTACATGGCCGATGCAAAGTGGTCGACATCGAACGATGAATCGGTGTAGTACTGTTCAACCACTTCATTCACCTTGCTAAAGAACTGATGGTCGAGTTTTGAGCTGGTAATTTCGGTGGCAGGTACCTCGTCGAGCGAGCTGAAACGGCTGCGCATCTTTTTGCGGTTCTCAATAATGGCTTTTGCCTTGGCAATCAGGATGTCGACATTAAACGGTTTGGCTATGTAATCGTCGGCTCCCTGTTCGAGTCCCTCAATAAATTCGTTGGTGCTTCCTTTGGCTGTGAGCAGGATGAGTGGAATGTGACTGGTGTACAGGTTGTTTTTTGTTCTCTTGCATAGTTCCAGACCGTCCATTTCGGGCATCATAATGTCGCTGATTATTAACGCAGGATCTTCATTCTTTGCCAGTTGATAGGCTTCAGCCCCATTGCTTGCCTCGAGTACTTGAAAATAGGGGGCCAGCGCATTGCAAATAAACGAGCGCATGTCGTTGTTGTCTTCAGCAACCAGTATTTTTTCGATGGGGGCATCGCCTGCCAAAAGTTCTGTGTTGGCTGGTGTTTTCAGTTGTTCTGAAAGCACTGCAACTTTGTTTCTTATGTTCGATTCGAATGCCTGGCCGCGTGTGTCAATCTCATGGTCGGCAAAGAATTTTTTATTGGCCGGGAGGGTAACAATAAAGCGGGTTCCTTCGCCGGGAATACTTTTCACCTCGATGCTTCCATACATGAATTCAACCAGGCTTTTGACAAGCGACAGACCAATTCCGGTGCCTCTGTTTACGTGATTACGTGAGTCGGTTACCTGAAAAAAGCGGTCGAAGAGGCGGCTTAGCTGATTGCTGGCAATGCCAATGCCCGTATCAGCTATTTCGATTTGAAGAAACTCATTTTCATTTCTTTTGAATGAGCGGGCTTTAAGCAGTACCTGTTTGCCCGAAGGAGTAAATTTGAAAGCATTGGATAGCAGGTTGTAAAGTACATTCTCGAGTTTTTCCTTGTCGATCCACGAAACATTGTTCACTTCCAGTTCGCATCGGTAATCGATGTTGTTTTTCTGGGCAAGTACCATGAACGAATCATAAATCTCGTTCAAATAGGCTTCGGTATGGGTTAGCTCCACCTGAAGTTCCTGATTGCCCGTTTCCACCTTTCTAATTTCGAGCAACTGATTAATGAGCATCAGTAAGCGCTGTGCATTGCGGTTGATGGTTTTAATCAGTTTACTGCTTTCTTCATCATCGCTGAACTTTTTTATTAGCCGTTCAACGGGCGAAATGATGAGGGTTAGCGGCGTGCGGAATTCATGTGAAATATTGGTGAAGAATTTCATTTGCTGTTGATTAACATCCTTCACTTTCTGATTGAGCAGGATGAGCTCATCCCGTTGTATCGAAATCTCATTGTTTTTGTTTTCCAGCTCTTGCTTCTGATTTTCAATTTGTGTTTGCCTTCTTTCCAGTTGGTGGTTGTATTCTATCAGTTCGCTGGCTTGCTGTTCAAGCTTAATTTTTTGCTCCTCAATTTGTTGGGTTCTGATGCGTACCTTTTCTTCCAGCATGCGTTTTTGCTGAATAATGCGACGCATCTGTAACTGAATCAGAAAGAAAGTAAGGGTTACAACAAAAATTACCAGCAATATTCTGAATAATTGGGTTTTCCAGAAGGGGGGTGTTATAATAATGGTTAAGCTGGAAGGGTCGTTGTTCCATATCCCGTCGCCATTTGAAGCTTTTAATAAGAAAGTGTATGTTCCACCGGCCAGGTTGCTGTAATTGGCAAAGCGACGTTGAGCAGGAACAGTTATCCAGTCTTTGTCGATTCCTTCCATCATGTAAGCAAAGTTGGCTTTTTCGGGCAGGTAATAGTCGAATCCCGAAAAGTCGAATGAAATGTTGTTATCGCGATAACTTAGCAAAATGGTATCGGCAACATACACCGGTTCATTGAGAACGACCTGGTCGTGAAATTTTTCACCCGGTTGTACTTCGTTGTTAAAAATCCTAAGCCGGGTTATTTTAGGATCGGGAAGCTGCCGGTAAGCCAGAATGTTTTCGGGCTTGAAGTAGTTGAGTCCTTCGGTACCACCAAAATAAAGGGTTCCGTCGCTGCTTCGGAATGATGCTGACCAGTAAAACTGGTTGTTGATCAAGCCATCCTGTTTGAAGAAATTACGAAACTGATCAATTTCTACATCGAGCATCGAAAGACCGTAATCGGTACTAAACCAAAGGTTTCCCTTGTGGTCTTCCTGAATGCCATAAATTACATTGTTCGAAAGTCCTTCATCCTGTGAGTAGCGCTTGCTTCGGAGCCGGCCATTTTCATCGATTTCAACGCGGGCCATTCCCTTACCGTAGGTGCCCAGCCATATCGCTCCACGGCTGTCTTCAAGCAATGTAACAATGTAATTTCCGGGTATTGAAAGTGAATCGCTTGCCTGGTGTTGATAGAAATCGATGGGTTGAAGCAGGTATTCGTCATTGTTGACCATTCGGATGGCACTGGCCGGAAAGCGGAAAAGTCCGTTACGCGTCCCTATCCAGTAATATCCTTTGGAGTCGAGTAGCATACAGCCGATTTCTGATAATGGCGGAGTGTCTTTATCAGGGTTCTCAAGGGTGGTAAACCTGCCGGTGCTGTAATTGAGTATTGAAAGTCCGCCTTCGGTACCAATCAGTAAAAAGCCGCGGGAATCGTTCAGCAGCGATGAAATGAATGAATTGACAAGTGTCCCGCGATATGCCGGACTTGCAGCTTCGATGCGTTGAATTTTAACCTTGTTGGAGTTGGTGGTCAGTGCATTGAGTCCAAGCCCCCAGCTTCCTGCATAAAGTTTGTCGTCTTCGCCTCTGACCAGCGAGGTAATGTAATCGCTGCTTAGTGTGCTGTTGTCGAGAGCATTGTAAGTGTAATGGGTAAAGCGTTGGCTTCTAAGGTTCAGGTGATTGATCCCTCCTCCGGCTGTACCTATCCACAAATCATCGCCTTCGCGCAATATCGAGTTAATGGTGTTTTCGTTTAAGCTGTTGGGGTTATTGGGATCGTTGGCGTAAAACTCAAACTGGTTCTGGAATACATTGAATTTATTGATGCCACCTTTTTCGGTACCAATCCATACATTGCCATTGTTATCGCTGAAAAGTGTGCTGATAAACTGATTGTTGAGCTTAAAGTTTTCGGGCCCCTCCTCGGGAAAGGAGAAAAATTTTCCTGAATAACTGTCGAAAATCTGCAATCCGCCTAAGCTGCCAACCAGCAGCTGCCCCGATGCATCCTGGATTATTTTGTTAACGGTATTGTGGGCTACCGAATGCGGGTTGGTGGGTTCGTGTTCAAACCATTGTTCTGTCCGGGTATTATTCCATATTACACCCATTCCGCTGAAACTTCCGAAAAATAAATCGCCCAGCTTAGTTTCATAAATGTCTGTTACATTGTATTGTGCAGGCAGTACCATGCCATCGATGCTGTTGACAAACTGACCGGTTTTGGGAAGGAAAGCCAACGCGCCACCTGAAGTTCCGATCAGCAGTTTATTGGATGGTGAACGGTAAATGGTGTTCACCTGATTGACCGGTAAATTGCCATTTTCAACAGTATAATGCCTGATCAGTTCATAATGTCCTTCGGTATCGGCCTGCAACAGGTAGAGACCACTGTTGCTGGTACTCACCCAGAGATGCTTGTCGTAGGCAAGCAGGGAAGTTACACGCGAAATACTGTTCAATTCGGGCTTGAGGGTAGTATAGGAATAAATATGTCCGCTAATGGGGTCGTAATACGACAGCCCGTTTAACGATCCAATCCAAAGCCGGCCATCTTCTCCCTGTTCAATGGCGCTGATCATGTTGTCGGGAAGCGAGCCTGAAGCACTTTCGTCCGAACGGAACGACTCAAATGAATAGCCGTCGAAACGACTGATCCCGTTATTGGTTCCAAACCACATAAAGCCATAACTGTCTACAGCAATGGCATTGATGGTATTCTGTGGTAAGCCGTCTTCAATTCCCAGGTATTGATAACGGTAATTGAGTGGCTGTTGTGCACTAAGTTGTGTAGCCAGGAATATTCCCAGGCATATTAGGTAAAATAGTATGTTTCTTGTTTTCATGCGTTGTACCCGATTTTTCATCTAAGTTTCAAGGTTAAAAGTATAAAAAAATAATACGTTGAAATCATTCATCGGGCTTTAAAACAGAAGTCCTCTTTATATAAATAATTGTCCACCCGCTGCAATTTTTTGTGCTGTAGCTTTGACTCTGGCAGTCGAATACAGCACGATTGAGTAATTTCTGGTAACGATTTATTCAAAGGGCAATCAATAAAAAACAAAGATTAGTCAGGCAGGACTGCCGGCTTACATTGACCTGTTGACAGCATACTTACCTGTGCTATGGGTATCCTGCCTGACGATCTTCCTTGACAAAACATTTTAGCCGAACAAACAAATTGCATCAAACATATAATCTTAAAGTTATGATTAAAGGTAGAATTACGGTGCTGGCCGTCATGGTATGGACCCTGGTAGGGGCAGGTCAGCTGTTTGCGCAAAATGCAAGAATTAAAATCGATGTGGAGCGCAAGGTAGGTGAAATCGACAAGCTCCTTTACGGAAATTTTGTGGAACATCTTGGACGTTGCGTCTATGGTGGCATTTACGATGAAGGTTCACCCCTCTCTGATGAGCGCGGATTCAGGAAAGATGTACTTGAAGCCGTAAAGGGCCTTAATGTAAGTATAACACGTTATCCCGGTGGAAATTTTGTGTCGAACTATCATTGGAAAGATGGTGTGGGGCCGAAAGATGAACGTCCTCCCCGAATGGAACTGGCCTGGGCAAGGCTCGAGAGCAATCGCTTTGGAACCAATGAATTCATGCAGTTTGCCCGTGAAATAGGGACTGAACCTTATTTTTCCGTAAACATGGGTACCGGAACCATTGAGGAAGCACAGCAGTGGGTTGAATATTGCAATGTGGCCGAAGGTCCTTACTATGCCGAATTACGAAAGCAGCACGGATTCGCCGAACCCTGGAATATAAAGTACTGGAGCCTGGGTAACGAGATGGATGGATTCTGGCAAATGGGCCATCTCAATGCTGAAGACTATGCCAAGAAAGCCCGTGAAGCAGCCAAGCTGATGAAACTTACTTCGCCCGATATTAAGCTGATTGCAGCCGGTTCATCGAATTACCGGCCCGATGCCGATCCCAACGAATGGAATGCCACCATTCTGGCCGAACTGCGCGATGTGGTCGATTATCTGGCCCTTCACATGTATGTTGGCAATCCTTCGGATGATTATTACAACTACCTTTCAACTCCGCTGGTGCTCGAAGAACGCACAAAAGTGGTAAAGGGCCTGATAGCGCGTGAAATGGAAAATGCCGATCGTGGTGACCGTGAACCCATTTACATTGCCTGGGACGAGTACAACTCGTGGTACCGGGCACGCGATGCTGAAACAATGGCCGGCACACGCGCTCTCGAAGAACTCTACAATCTGGAAGACGCCCTGGTGATTGCTGGTTTCCTGAACGCTTTTGTACGCAATGCCGACATTGTTAAAATGGCCAACATGGCTCAGCTGGTCAATGTGATTGCCCCAATCTTCACCAGTGAAGACGATATGTTTCTGCAAACCATTTATTATCCCCTGCAGCTTTTTGCACAGAATGTTTACGGAACCTCACTCGATGTTTTTGTCGACTGTGATACTTATGCTACCGATGAGTTCTTTGTTGGGCTGGGAGAATCAACTACCAAACAGGAGGCGGTTCCTTACCTCGATGTGTCGGCTGCGTATCTCAACGGCGAAGTGATAATTAATGTGGTAAACCGCCACAAGGATGAAGCCATTACTACCGATATTATTTCGCAGGAAGGCGAGTTTGAGGGTTCGGTCGAAATCTACGAAGTGAACGGTCCGAATGTGAAAGCAAGGAACGATTTTGGAAAGACCGAAGTGGAAAGCAAAAAACTTTCCCCGGTGAAAGCCAAAGGTGAAGTATTTACTTATACCTTCCCGGCACACTCGTTTACTCAGCTCAAAGCACGTTTAAAATAGAAAACCGATGATGAATGCTATGGAAAAAATTCTACTGACTTGTGCGCTTTTCCTCCTAACGGTGGGGGCCAATGCTCAGAGTAGGAAAATAACTGTTCACGATCCGGTGGCCATTGAGGCCGATGGTAAGTACTATCTTTTTAACACCGGTCACGGGATTGCCTCCTGGCAGTCGGACGATCTGATTAACTGGGAGTTTCTTAGACCGGTGTTTCCCGAAAGCCCCGAATGGGCAAAGCAAAGAGTTCCTAAGTTCGACGGGAATATTTGGGCACCTGATGTGTACTTCCATAACGACAGGTACTATCTTTATTATTCTATCTCGTCGTTTGCAAGTAACCGCTCTGCCATTGGGGTGGCCACCAATGCAACGCTCGATCCCGATAATGAGAATTACCAGTGGACCGATCATGGGCCGGTCATTGAATCGGTGCCCGGGCGCGACAACTGGAATGCCATTGATCCTAATCTGGTTTTTGACGAAAAGAATCAGCCCTGGCTCTCATTTGGTTCGTTTTGGGGTGGATTGAAAATGTTTCGCTTAAGCGATGATCTGCTTTCAATCGCCGATCCGCAGGAGTGGTCGCACATTGCTTCGCGCGATCGTGATTTTACTTTGCAGGCCGGAGATCCTGGCAACGGAGCCATCGAAGCACCCTTCATCTTTAAAAAGAACAATTATTATTATTTGTTTGTGTCTTTCGATCTTTGCTGTCGGGGGCCACGCAGCACGTATAATGTTAGGGTAGGCCGTTCGGAGTCGGCAACTGGACCCTTTATCGACCGCGACGGCGTAGCCATGAATCAGGGAGGTGGAACCATGGTAATTCAAGGCGATGAAAACTATTATGGTATCGGCCATAACTCGGTTTATACCTTTGGCGATAAGGATTACATGTTTAGTCACGGCTATGCTGTCAGTGAAAAGGGCCGGCCCAGATTGCTGGTCCATCAGGTGAATTGGGATGACGAAGCTTGGCCTGTTTTGGAAGAACTTAAAGATCAGGCAGACAATTAAAGCCACAGAAGCATTTATTGCCTGATATTTTATTACAAGGCAAAAGGCTGAAGCATCCGCTTTGGCCTTTTGCTTTTTACCGTGGTGTTCTGTTTCAACTGGTGGTGCTGAATAGTTCACTGTACTGCTTACCTTGTATAATTAAAGCGGGATCGCTATTTTTAAACGCCTAATCTAAACTTGCTTTCATGTTGAAATGCCGTTTTATCCTGCCGCTGGTACTCGTCCTGTTGTTATTCAGTCAGTTGAGTAGTCAGCTTCGTGCACAAAGTAATCTTAACTTCGATGTTCTTTCAATCGACGATGGCTTTAGCAGTAGCCGGGCCAATGTGATTATGCAGGACAGGGCAGGATTCATATGGGTTGGAACATGGAATGGACTCAACCGTTATGATGGCTATGAATGTGTGGTCTTTCAATCGGATCACCGCGATCCGACAGCACTGAGTAACCGTGAAATTACTGCCCTGCTCGAAGATCACAAAGGAAACATCTGGATAGGGACCACCTTTGGTTTGAATCGTTACAATCCGGTGCTTGATCATCTTCAGAAATATCATTTTGAAACCCGTATTCTATCGCTTTACGAAGATGCAAACAATAAAATATGGGTGGGAACTGCAGGCGACGGGCTCTATCGCCTTGATCCTGAAAGCGGCACCAAACACCACTACCTGGCGGGAGAAAACATCAACGATATTTACGAAGATAAGCGGAATGAGTTTTGGCTGGCCACCAGCAGCGGACCGGTTAATTTCGACCGTGCCAGCAGTTCCTATCGTCGTTATTTGAATCATTGGCCGCTCAGCCCTGCTGAACAGGTTCCTTTCGAAGCCATGAGCATGGCAGGTTCGGCCGATGGCTCACTCTGGATCGGAATGGCTCCCTACGGAATCATGAAAATCATCTCGCACGAAAACCGTGACAGTATTAAGTTAGTGCACTATCAGCCGGGTGAGCAGGCGATAGGTGGCTTATGCCGTTATCCTGTCGATCAGCTTCTTTTCGATCAGCAAAACAATTTGTGGATCGGAACCCGCGGAGGTGGTTTGTTGCTCTTAACTGCCCATGAGCAGGAAAAACAGCCAGCACGGGCTGTTTATGCAGCTTATCATTACGATGTGAACGATCGCTTTAGCTTCGACGGCGACAATACCATTTCTGCCTTGTTCATCGATCGGAATGAAACATTGTGGGTTGGCAGCTCCCACATTAACATAGCCAAAATCGGGAGTCAGAACATTACCCGCTTTAATACCCGGCAAATTAACAGTGGTGAAGTTACCGGTAACTGGGTAATGGACATAGGTGTCGATCATGATGGCTATACCTGGCTGGGAACCAGCGACGGATTGATCAGATACGATGTGGCCCTGAAACCATATCAGCGGATCATCAGTAGTGCTTATCGCCATAAAAACAAAATCAAAAACTGGTCATCCATCCATTCGCTGATTGCCTTGGATGAAGACCAACTACTGGTTGGTACTGCATCCGATGGTTTGGTACTTTGCTCTACCTCGATCGGCAACGATGGCATTGTTCATGCTGAAGCAATATTCGATCGCAACAGTTCGCCAGCCTTGCCCGAAAACGGCATCACGGTATTGGCCCCTTCTGTTAGTGACTCATCAGTGATATGGGTAGGAACGGCCGAAAACGGATTGGTGAAATGTGACTTTAGCAAGGGCAAGCCGAGTTTTGTGAATTATCGGAGCGGATACGGTTTGCGCAGTATGTCAGACAACCATGTGCGATGTATCATTGAAGACCGTTATGGTAAGGTTTGGGTAGGGACACAATATGGTCTTAATTGTTTTAATCCTGAAAATGAAACCTTCGAACGTTATTTCTTCTCAGACAATGACAGCTGTTCGCTTAATGATAATGTGATTAACGTGTTGTATGAGGACCGTAGTGGAATGCTTTGGGTAGGAACCAACTCAGGCCTGAACCGAAAGAGGGAAAGCCCCTCAGGCGGAACTTCATCTAAATGCAGTTTTCAGGCTTTTCCCGATCAGACACTGGTCGACAACCAAATTATTCTTAACATACTTGAAGATGATCATCAAAACCTGTGGGTGGGTATTTACAATGGGATTGTAAAATTCAATACACTGAACCATCAGGTCGACTTTGAATACTTCGATAAGGCATATTCCAGAATAAAAATCGATCAGAACAGCAGTTGGAAAGATGAACAGGGTCGCTTTCTGCTGGGAGGCGGAAACGGTTTTTTACGCTTTCATCCCGACAGCATTCGTCAGCAGTCGAGGCCACCGATGATCCAGTTAACCGACCTGCTTCTTTTTAACAGGAAGGCAAAAGTAGATCAACAAAAGAAGGAACATCGCTTGCTGGATAAAACGATCAGCTATACCGATTCGCTCGTATTCTCGCATCAAATGGGGGTTTTTACCTTCGTTTTTTCAGCCATGGAATATTATTCAAGCAGTGAGCACAAATATGCCTATATGCTCGATGGGTACGATAAGGACTGGAACTATGTGGGAGCACGCAATACAGCCACCTACACCAATATTCCTGCAGGTAAATATACCTTCAGGGTAAAAGCCTGCAACAGTCATGGGGTATGGAGCAGCGAGCCACGAGCTGTCTTTCTGCAAATTAAACCTCCATTTTGGAAAAGTTACTGGGCCTACTTGCTTTATGCTGTAATGATTACCGGTTTGCTTTATTTCTTCAACCAGTTTTCTATCATTCAAATCAGGGAAAAATCGCGCCTTCTGCTCGAAAGGGTACAATATGAAAAAGAGCACGAACTAAATGAGTTGAAGGTACATTTCTTTACCAATATTACCCATGAGTTCCGGACTCCGCTGACCCTCATTCTTGGACCCTTACAGGAAATGCTGGAGCAGAAGGCTAAGTTCGGGGTACACGCCCGTAATCTCGAACTGATACAACGAAACGCCCATCGTTTGCTGCGTTTGATTAATCAGTTGATGGAATTCAGGAAAGTAGAAAAGGGAAAGGTAGAACTATTGCTTCAGGAAGTGGATGTGGTACCGGTACTCATCGAAATGTACGATTCGTTTAAGAGTCTTGCCGATTCGAAAAACATCGATTTTATGTTACATTACGAACAGCCAACCATTCTGGCCTGGCTCGATCGTGATAAGTTCGACAAGGTGCTGTTCAATTTGCTGTCGAATGCTTTTAAATTTACCGACGAGGGAGGACGAATCGACATACGTTCGGGCATTATACACGAAGAACACGGTGTTTCACAGCTTTTTATAGAAGTAGACGACAGTGGAATAGGCATCCCACCTGAAAAAACAGAACTGGTTTTCGAGCGTTTTTATCAGGTGAATCAACGGGATAGTCAGAGTACAGGTGGTATTGGTTTGTATCTGTCAAAGAATTTTATTGAACTGCACCGGGGAAGTATCAGGGTAGTAAGCGAACCCGACAAGGGGAGTTGTTTTAAAATTACCCTTCCTGTAAATCTCAATCAACAGCATGACATGAAGCTGATCAGCACGGTGAGCAAAGGAACACAGGGTAATGAACAGCCTTTTGATGAAAACAGCTTCGAAGCCGGGGCAGATGACAGGGAGCTCACCAGACCACAAGGCAATGAAGAAAACAGCTTTCAGTTATCGGGCACCAGCGACCGGCCCCTGGTGCTTTTGGTCGAAGACGATTTAGATATGAATGAATTCATAAGCAGGGGGCTGGCAGCACAATACCGGATAAAAAGTGCTTTCAACGGGAAGGAAGCCCTTCAACTTGCCCGACGTTTAAATCCCGACCTGATTCTTTCCGACATTATGATGCCTGAAATGGATGGCCTCGAGATGGGGCATAACTTGCAGAACGATATCAATACCTCCCATATTCCCCTGCTATTTCTTACCGCCAAAACCAATCGCGAAAACGAACTCGAAGGCTTGCAGGCCGGGGCAGTCGATTACATTAGTAAGCCCTTTAGCATGGCGTCGCTCATCATGAAAGTTTCGAATATTTTAAAAACACGCGATTTATTGCGAGAGCGGTTTCAAAAAAGCAGTTTGCTTGAACCCGAAGTGGAGCAACTCAGCTCGCTTGACGAAGAATTTCTAAAGAAAGTAATGGAAGTGTTCAATAATAATATCGACAATTCCGAGTTTGATGTTGAAAGAATGAGCCGGGAGTTGGGAATTAGTGCCAATCAGACCTACCGAAAAATCAAAGCACTTACCGGTCAAACGGCCAAAGAGTTTATTCGTACCCAACGCTTGAAATGTGCTGCCAAACTTTTAATACAGAAGAAACGTTCGGTTTCTGAAGTCATCTACATGGTAGGTTTTACCAATCCGTCGTATTTCTCACGTTGTTTTAAAGAGTTTTATCAATGTACACCCACTGAATACATCGAACGATACGGAGAGAATGCTTAATGAATGGTGAATGGTGAATGATGAATGGTGAATTTAAATGAATCAGGAATCATTGCATCGTATTTGACCAAAGTAGTTTTTTTCACTCAGATAATCAGGTGTTCAGGCACTTTTAGTGGCTTGTAATTCAACTCGCTATGGTTCCAGTTTCCGCAAACGCTGGCTAGCTCTGTCAATCAACAACTCCCATATCATCTTTTTTCTCAACCTCAATCTCAACCTCAATCTCAACCTCAATCTCAACCTCAGCCTTATGACGTGTATTCCACTGCTTTGGTGCTAGAAAAATGACAGGAAATTTCAAATTTTGAACAGCCGCTAAAAACACAGGTACAGCCAATTTTAATTAATTATCATCCTTTGGCACACATTGTTTCTACATTTGAGTGATTGACAGGTAAGTGTTATTGAATATACCTGCTGTGTCATCGATTAACCTGACAATTTTTAATCTAATTAATGCAGATGCTGCTTTTTTAAGTTGCATGCCTAAGCAAAATGAGGAGGATGTGCCTCTGATTTATGCCGATTATTATTATGTTGAAGCCCTCACTCGTATGTTGAAGCGAATGGACGATTAAGCTGTTGCCAGGCAATCAGGCCCGTTCTTCCATGGCCTGTTTTTCAAGTGCCTTTTTACCTGTTCTGAAGGTGAAGTGCTTCTGAATCATGTAACTATAGACGATTACCAACAGGGTTGTGAAAATTTTTGAAGGGGTGGCCAGCCAGCCAAAAACTTCAACAAAGAGTTTTAATAAAACATAGTTCAGGATGATCGATCCACCAACCGAAACACCATATCTGAAAAGTTGTATTCTTCCACGTAAAAGCGATTGGGTGAAGGTTACGTATTTTGCAAGAATAAATCCACTGGTAAAAGTAATGGGGAATACAAAAACAAAGGCGGCAATGTGTGGCTTCATGGCTACTATCCCCAAATCGACTACCGATTGATCAAAAATGTAATTGTAAAAAATGAAGTATAGTACAATGTCAAATACGGTGTTCATGCCGCCAGTGGCCGCATAACGGAATGTTTCAAGGGGCATGAAACGTTCAAATGGCTGGTAAAACCAATCGATGATCCTAATTAACAGATCTCTTAATTTTTTGCTTAGTTTCAACATTAAGGCTTGTATTTTGCAGTCGTCGAAGATACAACTTCTTGCCAATATGAACCAAATTGCTTTAATATTGTCATTTCGTTGATATGGTAAATTACACATTGATTTGAGAAAAATCAGCTGGAATGCCATTCATGTGCTGTTTCGTCGTATTTTTGAAAAACAAACGATCTGAATGCTTACCACAAATTTGTTATCAACGAAGTTTCTTAAGTTAACAGTAGCCATCATTTTGTTGTTGCTGACTTCGGCCTGTTTTGAAAAGTACAGCGATGCAGGGATTCATAGCGCTGCTGAATGGATGATTCCCTTTGCAAGTGGCACCTACACCATCGACGAATTGTTCGATCTTCCTGAAGAAGAACAGGTACAGGCTGCAGGACGGGGTTCTTTTTATCAGTTTCGCGATACACTTCTTTTAAAACAATCCATGCCACAACTGCAAAGCGATAGTTTGGGGCTGGTTATAGAGTCGGTCAATTATCTTCCCTTCGAAATTGTATTGTTTATACAGCCCTTTGATACCATCCAACATCAGCTTAGTGGTGATTCCATACAGTTAAAACTGGCCCGGGCGGCAGCAGCCGGCGACGATCTGTGGCAAACTGTTCCGGCAGGCACACGCAACTATTTGCTCCTCGAAGGTGGGCATGAAACCTGGTTCAGCGAGGCAGGTGCTTTATTGCTGACAGCCGATTTTATCTGGCCACACGATGAAGGTTTTGCAATAGCTATAAGCGAATTACCAGATATAGACGTACTGGATTTGCAGCTCTTTTTAAATTTGAAGTTTTGAATTTTAAACAGATAATCATAAAAACAGGTATCGGGGTATTGGTCGTTTTTTTAACATTGCAGGCCTTTGCTCAGCCATTGAGCAGTGAATTGTTAATGACTGGCCGACGATTGGTTGTAAGCGATCCGGCGATGTTGCCCGATAAGGGGCCACAATTTCTTACCCTCTTTCCGACCGGCACTCAGTCGGTCAATTTTTTTATTCCCTTCACCGCCAGACAAACTTTTCGTTTGCATGAAAATGGTGCAAACTACTTGTTTGACCTTGAAAGCATGAACCAGCATGCCGCTGAAAACAATCTTTTATTTTTTAAGCTGAATGCCACGCTTGTTAGTTTTAGCAGTGTTCACCGCCAAATGAGCTGGCGAATTTCGGTCAACGAAGAGGCAATGGGCACGATCAATTTTGAAAGAGGACTGATTGCCTTGCTTTCACAAGGAAATACAGAAGAAAAAGCGGCTGAGTTTGCTTTGCCGGCTGCTGCACATCATTACAGGAGTTATAATTTTTCGGGAGCTAAAACTTTTAACGAAGCACTCCGGGCAGGACTTAATATGAAAGTGCTTTTTGGAAAGTCATGGGTGGATCTTCAAAGTCAGTATAAAATTGAAACGGCCGTTGATTATCAAGCTATTGATGTGGCTGTTTCAGGCGAGGGGAGGGTTTCTGCCCCGCTGAGACTTCAACAACTGATTGATAAGCAGTCGGAACCGTCCAATTGGAGCAACTACCTGTTTAGCACTGCGAATCCTGGAATGGCCATCGATGCTTCGGTTCACTATCAGTTAGGTCCTTTGTCATTCATCACTGCGGGTATAAATAATCTGGGCCTGATTTACTGGAACCGAAATACCACCACTTTTATTGCCAATGGGACGCATCGGTGGGAAGGTATTGAGCTGTCTGGTCCTTTGGGTTTTGAGTCGCTGGGTGATTTTTCCGCACATCCCGATGTTGAGGCTTTCAGAGACAGTTTTTTGAACCGGATTCTGGTTCCCGAAGCCCGTTCGTTTGTCGCCATGCTTCCGCCAGGTTCGAGTACAGCTTTTTGGCATTATTACAAACCAAAACTACTGCTGGGTATTTTTGCCGAATCGATGCTGCTTAATCGTTTTATTCGTTTTAATACCGGTTTTACGGCCATTTACCAAAGCAACGATTACTGGTCGTTTTCAACGGGTATGCATGTTTCAAACCGTGGAGTTACGCAGTTCCCCTTAGGAATAGCTTATCGGGGCGAAGGCCTGAAAGCATCGCTGGTAGTTCAAAACTTACTTCATCCTTTGTTTCCCGGGCGCGTCAGAGGAGCTGGCGGTACATTCAACCTGGCCTTTGTATTCAACAGGGTGAAATTGAAAGGTACTGTTAATTCGAAAACGTATCCTTTTTACCGAAAATTTTAATAAGGCATGCTAGTAGCTGTTGTACAGCAGCTCCATCAGTGCTTCCATTTTTTTCGCCATTCCAAAACTGCTGTCGTCAAAATTATTAATGATAATGGCAAAGGCAATTTCAGTTCCTTTTCGGCTGGTTAAGTAACCTGCAAAACTACGGACGCGTGTCATGGAACCGCTTTTTGCCCGTGCTTTTCCTTTCAGAAACGAATGCTGAAAATAGTATTGCTGGGTACCGTCGAGGCCGGTGAGGGGTACCGAATGGTAGAAATGATCGAAACAAGGGCTGTTGTGATACATGTATTCCAGAACCCGGGTAAGTGTTGACGCCGAAAGTGCATTAACGCGTGAAAGGCCACTGCCGTCGGCAAGGTAGAGTTGGGCAGGATCCATATTTCTTTCTGTCCAGAATTTTTCAATTACTTCCAGTCCGGCCCTTGTACTGCCTTCGCCAGAGAATTGAAGGCCGAGCTGTTTACAAAGGTGTTCGGCATACAAATTCACACTCTCGTGGTTCAGAACGTTCACAATCTCAGACAAGGGCGGCGAGGTCCACTTGAACAGCAGGCTGTCGGGTGCCAAAGAGCCTGTCGGGCCTTGTGCCTTTCCGCTAACGGTAATGCCCATGTGCTCAAGTACCCTTTTTAATTCGCTGGCAAGCAGAAGTGCCGGGTCGGGTACCGAAGCTTTGATGCTGTAGGCCTGTTGTCCGAGAGGCAGTGTTCCTCTGATAATCCGAAAACTGTCGAAAGGACTGCCATACACATAGGCGCGGTCACGCCGATCGGTCGATGCAGTTACTTCGTTACGCAGTTCAAGCTGTGGTATAACCGGATTCGTTTTAATTATTTTAGTGGGGCCGCCACTGCTGTCGGCCGTTTCAAAAACCAATTCAAAGGTATTGTCGTAAATGGCAAGCCCCCGGGCTGCAGCTCCGAAATAATTGCCCAGATCTTCCCAAATCCAGGTTTGGGGAACATCCTGGTCGCTGTAAATTCCCGGATCGGCCACAATGTCTCCGTCGATGGTATCGATTCCGGCCTGACGGATCAAGGCCGCCCACTGGTACAAAAACTGATCTTTTGGTGAGTTGGATGCGAAATAGCCAGAGCCCAAGGTGGGATCACCTCCACCTGTGATGAGCAGATTTCCCTTTAAACGTCCCTTTTCAATACTTCCTTTGTAGCCAACGCTGGTTTCAAAATGGTAATCGCAGCCGAGTAATTCAAGGGCAGTTGCCGAAGTCAAAAGTTTCAATACCGAAGCAGGCGTGAGGTTCTGCCGGGCATTGTAGGCCATCAGTTCCTGTTGGTTTTCCAGATCGATGGCACTGATTGAAACGATGGCATGCTGAAGCGCCTGTTGATTGATGAAACCGACCGGACTGGTGCTTTCAGACACTTGTTGCCCAGGGCCTGAAAGGCTGATAAAAAGTAGTATCGCTAATAAATAATGATGCATGTTTAAATTTCTTTGATTCGTTTTCCTGCGTATTTTCCAAAGGAAACATGTTTGGGTTGTCCAATAAACTGACCGTTGTAAATGCTGGTGTTCCCCGACATGAGATATGCCACCACGCAGGCAATGGCAACATAAATGCCACTTTCGATGCCAAACAATTCGAAAGCCATTACACTGCAGGCAAGCGGTGTATTGGTGGCACCGGCAAAAACAGCAACAAAACCCATGGCAGCCAACAGACTCATGGGGAGTGGGATGATCCATACCAGGGCATTTCCCAGCGTTGCACCGATGAAAAACAGGGGAGTAACCTCGCCACCTTTAAAGCCGGCTCCCAGGGTGAGTGTGGTGAACAGGATCTTGATGGCAAAGTCGTAAAATGGCAATTGCTGATCAAAAGCCTCCACAATTACCGGAACGCCAAGACCGATGTATCGTGTGCTTCCCATTGCAAAAACAGCAATGGCTATCATGAGTCCGCCAATGAAGGGGCGCAGGGGAGGGTATTTAACCTTTCGTTTGAACAGGAAACTCATTGTATGATTAAGTTTGCTGAAAACGGCGGCTACCAAACCGAAAGCAATACCGGCAAGGATGCTGTAAATGATATTCATGGTGTCGATTTCGGGGGCAGCAACCTGTTGAAACAAAGTATGGCCAACTCCCCACACGCGGGTGACATGGTCGGCAATGATGGCTGCCAGAAAAGCCGGGAAAATGGCATCGTATTTCATTTTGCCGATTACAATCACCTCAAGGCTGAAGATCGCTCCTGCGAGCGGAGTGCCGAATACCGAACCAAAACCGGCTGCAATGGCTGCAATGATCAATAGCTTTCGGTCGCTGTGATTAAGCTTAAGCGGGCGGGTAAGCTGGTCCGAAATGGCACCGGCCATTTGCAGTGCGGTGCCTTCTCGTCCGGCCGAACCTCCAAAAAGATGGGTCGCAATGGTTCCAAACAAAACCAATGGAGCCATTCTGAACGGAATGCGTGGGCCAGTGGGGTGCATGGTGGTCTCGATCAGCAGGTTGTTGCCTGCATCCGAATTCTTTCCAAAGTAGTGGTACAACATGCCCACCGCCATCCCGGCAAGGGGCAATAGCCAGATGATCCAGCGATTGCTTTCCCGCAGATTTTCGGCCCAATGCAGCGAGGTAAGAAAGAAGGCCGAGGCCGATCCAACAGCCAGGCCAACGAGCGTGGCTATGATCAGCCATTTCAGGATGAAAAAAATTGAAGGATGTTGTTGATAAAAGCTGCTTTTTTCAATTCGTTGACTGATCATGCCCATGGTTTAAGCCGTAAAAATAGGAAAGTTTTAAAAGCACAGGAAATGAAGCCGCTGTAAATTTGTTGAAGTGAATGTTGAATATTGGTATTTCCGATCGCTCAAAAATGATTATCTTCGGGAATACGCATTCATCAGGCGTTTGCAAGCATTTTTATAAGCCAATTTCGGAACAATTGAAGTAGGATGATGTTCTTGTTTATATTTCATTTTTAGTTCTAACAGTACTTTTTTAACCGAATTTTTTTTGTTTTAATCAGTTCAACTATGGAATTGTCCTTACTTAAAGACATTGTAGTAATTTTTGCACTTTCTACCTTTGTAAATCTGATTTTCACCAAGTTGAAAATCCCTACCATTGTTGGTTATTTGCTTACCGGCGTAATTGCGGGACCGCATTTACTGAAGATGGTTGAGGAACAGCATCAGATTGAAATACTGGCTGAAATTGGGGTGGTCTTGCTGCTTTTTTCAATCGGACTTGAATTTTCGCTGAAACACTTGTTGCGTATCCGTAAGGTCGTTTTTCTGGGTGGATTTATGCAGGTTGCTTTAACGGCGCTCGTATTTTTCGGGATTTCACGGTTTTACGATATGAATTGGAAATCGGGGCTGTTTATAGGTTTTGTGGCTGCCTTAAGCAGTTCGGCGCTGGTGTTGAAAGTATTGCAGGAGCGGTCTGAACTGAGCTCCAATTACGGTCGTACCGTGCTGGGGATACTGATCTTTCAGGACATTATGCTGGTTCCGCTGCTGTTGTTCAGCGATTTTCTCGGACCCGAAGCACTTGATCTTAAAACCGAACTGTTTGAACTTTTATTGAAAACGATTGGCATTATTGCCTTTGTTTATGTTGGCAATAAATGGCTCTTTCCCTGGTTACTTCGTATTATTGCCTTCACCCGGAATCAGGAGCTTTTTATGATGAGCATTTTGTTGTTTTGTCTGGCCATTGCACTAATGACTTCTGAGCTGGGAATGTCGCTGGCCTTCGGAGCCTTTTTGGCCGGATTGATGATTTCAGAGTCGGAATACAGTCACAATGCTTTTGGAAGCCTTATACCATTTAAAGATACCTTCACCAGTTTCTTTTTTGTTTCGGTGGGCATGCTGCTCGATTTGAATTTCGTACTCGATCATGCCTGGATGGTTGCCGGCACGGTGGCACTGATACTGATTATCAAAGCAATATTTGCCGGAGCTACGGGTTTCGTTCTGGGGCATACTTTTAAAGGAACGGTGATGGTTGGCCTGGCACTTAGTCAGGTAGGCGAATTTTCATTTATTCTGGCAAAAATTGGTGTTGAAAAAGCAATTATTTCTTCCTTCTATTATCAGCTTTTTCTTTCGGTGGCGGTCATTACCATGTCGGTTTCACCCTTTATTATTAAACTGGCACCCGGCTTTGCGAATTTTTTGTTGAAGCTTCCTTTGCCAAAAGTATTGGTTGAAGGGCTTTTCCCGCTCGTTGAAGTGGAAGTTCCGGCCATCGAGAACCACACTGTGTTTATCGGAAAAGATCCGGTAGCGCTCAAACTTTCGAAGTTGTCGAAATATGTCAAATTACCGTATGTTTCGATTGTTTTTGACCCAATGAAGGTGAAAGAACTGCAAAAGGCGGGTGAAAGTGTGATTTACGGCGATGCCGTTAATGAGCCCATTTTGCAGAAAGCCTTTGTCGATAAAGCCGAAATTGTAGTGGTCTCGGTAGGTGATATGATTACTTCATTGGCCATCATCGAAAAGGTAAGGACAATGAACAAACGGGCCTACATTTTGGTAAGGGCCAAGAATATCAACGACATTGAACAGCTTTTTGAAGTAGGGGCCGATCAGGTCTTTCCTGAAAACTTCGAAATTGCCATCGATTTGTTTGGTCGCATTATGAACCATCGCCTGATGCCCGATAAGGAAATTAATTTGCTGCTGGGCAAAATCAGAAACGACTTTTACGGCGTATTTCGCGATCGCGATAACAAAAACCAGCCCGGCCTGCTCGATGAACTGCCCAATCTTGAAATTGCAGTGTATAAAATAACCGATGATTCACTGCTTGTGGGAAAAACGCTGGCAGAGCTTTCTTTGCGCAAGAATGTGGGAATCACGCTGGTGGCCATTCAACGTGGAAAAGATTTAATTGAAAACCCCGGCAGCAACAATGCCTTTGAAACCGGCGATGTACTGTACTTCCTGGGTAAACCCGGCCAGATTGCCTATGCCTACGACTACTTTTCGGCAGCCGATGAGAAAGGATGAAAAAGTCAGAAAGTCATTAAGGAAAAAGTCAATGGTCATTAAGGAAAAGGTCAGTAAGTCATTGGTCATTAAGGAAAAGTTTACCCTGTGAAATTGCTTGTATAGCTAGCATATTCTCCAGGGGATAAAAGTTGATATTTGTTAATCGCATCATCAAAGATCTTATTTCACAGGGTCATTGGTCAGAAAGTTGAAAGGAGATATGTGTTTATCAACAGCTTTCAATAAGCTTCAACTGTCTTCAACAGTCTTCAAGTGCCTTCAATGATTTTCAATCTCATTCATCCTTTTTAGTGCAAATCTCATTGGTATTTTCACCTGGTGACTTTACACCAGTTCGAACATCCACACCGGCTGCCTTGTAGGAGATAGGTCCGCTTCCCAGTGCTATTGTCGATTCTTTACCATTCTCATCAGTATAAGTGACCAGGGCCAGATTGGCCTCTTTGCTTTCAAAGTAGTCAATCGCATCGATTTTACTTTCGGGCGAAATGTTTAAAAGCGATCGCAATTCATCGCTGTCGTTGGCCAAAACATAGCCGTTGGGAGATACCAGTTGCCTTGCTTCGGGCGACAGGGCATTTTGTTCACAGGCAAATAAGGTAAATACAAGGATGCCTGACAGGATAAAATGGATGTACCATTTTTCTTTGAATAGAGGATGTTTTGTTTTCATACGATTAAAATTTTAGTTGTGTTTTAAAGGGTTGATTAACAATGCTAAACAAATTTAATTAATGGATTTATTAAAATCAATAAGAAATCAATAAAGTATAATAAACACATTATATACGCTGAAATATGCAACAAGGCAGGCAGAAATTGCTCATTAAATGATGAGTAGCAGGCCGATATAAAACAACAAGGCCGCATCGAAAGATGCAGCCTTGTTGTTTTTGTCGGGTTCGAAATTAGTCACCCATATTTTGTCTGAAATCGGGGAAGCCGTCTTCGGTCCAGTGCAATACCCTTGCATGGGTGTGGCGGTTGGGATCGTTGAGCGGATCACCGTTAATTTCCTTGTAATTGCGCGCGTGGTAAATGATCACGTCGGTTTTGCCATCCTCGGCAACAGTGAATGAGTTGTGGCCGGGGCCAAAACGTTTCAGTGAATCGTTGGTGAAGAAAACCGGCTCCTGTGCCTTGTTCCACGAAGCAGGATCCATCAGGTCAGCTTCTTCGTCGGCCCAAAGCAGACCGATGGCATAATTGTGGTTGGTGGCGCTGGCCGAATAGCTCACAAAGATTTTGCCGTTGCGTTTAATAACAGCAGGCCCTTCGTTTACGTTGAAACCAATGCGTTCCCATGCAAGTTCGGGTTCGGTAATTACAATTTCGGGACCGGTGAGGGTGGTCGGGTTTTCCATTTCGGACATTACCAGGGCGGTGCCATGGGCGCTTTGCCACACGTTTTGTGCCCAGATGAGATAACGTTTTCCTTTGTGTTCAAAGGTGGTGGCATCGAGTGAGAACGATTCGCGCTGGGTCATGATGCGTCCTTCTTCTTTCCATTCGCCGGTGGTAGGATCGTCGGCAGTGTTCGAAAGTGCCCACATGCGGATGTTCCAGATGTTTTCGGCCTCGCCGGCTGCGAAATAAATGTACCAGGTACCATCAATTTTGTGCAGTTCTGGTGCCCATATGTGATGCCCCATAACGCCTGTACTGTGTTTGGTCCATACGGTTACAGCCTCGGCCTCGCTGAGCCCCTGAATGGTAGGCGATTTTCGCAGTTCGATGCGGTCGTATTCAGGTACACTGGCAATGAAGTAATAGCTTCCATCGTCGTCCTTATAGACCCACGGGTCGGCACGCTGCATCACCAGCGGGTTTTTATAAACAGGTTCCAGAGCGCTTTCGGCCTGCTTGTTTTTGTTCGATGTACAGGAGCTAAATCCTGTTGCTACAATCATAAGCCCCAGCAGGGCTTTAGAGAAAAGAAGATCTTTGATGTTCATTCGTATCTATTTTCTGGTTATTTCAAATTTGAGGCCTAAAATAGGAAAATAAGTAAATTTTGAAGTGGATGAATGTTTACTTAAAGACTACAAATCTTCTTTTTTACCTGATGGAACAGCACTTTTGTTAATACAGATAATGGCGTTTTCAAGGCTCTCCTGATCATCGGACAGTATGAGTAATACATCGTTGGCCTCAATTGTAGTCGATCCGGTGGGGGTGAGATATTTTTCGTTTCGTTTGATGAGCGCGATCAATGCATTGCCTGGCAGACCAAGATCAATAATTCTTTTATCAATTGCTTCACAGCCTTGTTTGACTTTTATTTCACGCATGGCTGTTTTAGGAATATTGTTGATGAGTTTATCGGTTTCTGAAACGGGTTTTTCCTTTTCGGGCAATGCCACCTTAAACCATCGGGCAACTACCGAAAGGGTGGTACCCTGAACGATAACCGATGTTACCGAAACAAAAAAGACAATATTGAAAATCATGTCGGCTTTTTCAATCCCGGCCAACAAAGGATAGGTTGCAAATACAATTGGAACTGCTCCCCGAAGACCAACCCAGGAGAGATAGAATTTGCTGTTGAGTTTTGTTCGTATGGCTGCCAGACTCAGGAACACGCCAATCGGGCGGGCAATCAGAATGAGAAAGAAGGAGATCAGCAGACCAATACCAATGTAAGGAACCACTTCAGATGGAAAAACCAATAATCCCAATGTTAAAAAGAGAACTATCTGCATAAGCCAGGCCATCCCATCGTACATCTTCAAGATGGTCTTTTTGTGAATTAATTCGTGATTTCCTAAATAAATGGCACAGATGTAAATTGCTAAAAATCCGTTTCCCCCAATAAAATCGGTAAGCGTGAAGGTAATAAACATAAGGGCAATGACTAAAACCGGATAAAGGCCTTCAAAAACAAGACTGATTTTATTGATTGTGATTTTACTGAGCATGCCAAATAAAAAACCTGCTACTCCGCCCACAATCATTTGTTTTAGAAAGAAGGGGATAATTGTTAACAGACTTTTATCCTGATGCACCACCAGGGTAAGAAAAGCAATGGTTAACACATAGGCCATCGGGTCGTTGCTACCGCTTTCGAGCTCAAGCGTTGGTCTTAGTTTTCGTTTTAATGCCAGGTTTTTGGATCGTAAAATGGAAAAAACAGCAGCGGCATCGGTTGAAGAAACAATCGATCCCAGAAGCATGCTTTCATAAATGGTAAAATCGGTAATCAGCCATACAAACAGGCCCAAGGAAGTCGCTGTTAAAAATACACCTAAGGTTGAAAGCAAGAGTCCTTCGCGTAATACAGGTCGTACCGATTTCCAGTTGGTGTCGAGTCCGCCGGAAAAAAGAATGAAATTAAGCGATACAATACCAATGAATTGTGCAATTTGAGGGTCGTCAAAATGGATGCCGCCCAGCCCTTCCGATCCGGCAAGCATTCCGATGGCCAGAAAGAGCACCAGGGTTGGTATGCCCAGACGATAGCTTGTTTTTCCTGCAATGATGCTCAGCAATAGCAAAAGCGAACCAACCAATAAGATATTTTCGACTGTGATAAGCATTGGAATGTAGTTTGTCCCAAGATAAGTTTTTTATCAGATTCGCTACAAACTTCGATGGTGATTTGAAAGTACAGTAATTTTTTTGGTGGCTGGACATGAAATAGCATTCGTGGGTAATGTAGCTTAGAAGTAGCTTCGGGCAGGGCGGAGGCGGAAAGCGCCGTACGTGCGCGGCCCATGTTGAGCCGGCAGGGCAGGAGCGACCGGAGGGAGCTCCCTGCGCGCCGTGCGAAACAGGGACGTGAGCGTGCGGACTTGCAGCCGCAGACCGTGTGCCCGCCTTATGATTTTTAAGGAATATGATGTGCTTGGGTTGAAGTGGTTAAATCAACGTTAATTCAGCAGGATGCATTGGGGAAGTGTGCAGACTTGTAGCAAATTGGCCGCTTTTTTATCTATTTTTAGGCCGCCAAAAAGCGAAGCATCCGATGCTTAAAAAAATGGAACGATGTTACTTAATTTTGTAACTTTGCGACACTTTTAGAAAAAGCACGGTCAGCTAACCGTTGAAGCTAATTTTAAGTTTAATCATTCAAAAAAAATAACCATGCACATTTACAAAGTAGTTGGCAGAGAAATCATGGACTCGCGCGGTAATCCTACCGTTGAAGTTGAAGTAACCCTCGAAAGCGGAATCAAAGGACTGGCAGCTGTTCCATCAGGAGCATCGACCGGTGAAAACGAAGCGCTTGAGCTGCGCGATGGTGATAAAGGTCGCTTCCTTGGAAAAGGATGTCTGAAAGCTGTTGAAAATGTTAATACCAAAATTGGTCCTGCCATTGAAGGCATGAGTGCCCTCGATCAGGTAGGTATTGACATGAAAATGCTTGAACTCGATGGTACCAAAACCAAAAGTAATCTGGGAGCCAATGCCATTCTGGGTGTTTCGCTGGCAGTAGCCAAAGCAGCTGCCAACTACCTCGACATGCCCTTGTATCGTTACATTGGCGGTGTGAATGCAAAAACGCTTCCCGTACCAATGATGAACATTATCAACGGTGGATCGCACTCGGATGCACCGATCGCTTTCCAGGAATTCATGATTCGCCCGGTAGGTGCACCTTCGTTCCGCGAAGGATTGCGCATGGGTGCTGAAGTTTTCCACAGCCTGAAAAAAGTGTTGCACGACCGTGGTTTGAGTACTGCCGTAGGTGATGAAGGTGGTTTTGCACCTGCGCTGAATGGAACAGAAGATGCCCTCGACAGCATCATTAAAGCCATTGAAAATGCCGGTTACAAACCAGGTGAGGAAGTGACCATTGCACTTGACTGTGCCGCTTCGGAATTTTACAGCGATGGCGTATACGACTATTCGAAATTTGAAGGCGCCAATGGTGCAAAACGTAACTCAGACGAGCAGGCTGCTTTCCTGGCTGACCTGGTTGCAAAATATCCTATCGACTCGATTGAAGATGGTTGCGACGAAGGCGACTGGGACGGTTGGGTTAAATTGAACAAGGCGCTGGGTGACAAAATTCAGCTGGTTGGCGACGACCTGTTTGTGACCAACGTTGAATACCTGAAAAAGGGAATTGAACTGGGTGCTGCCAACTCGATCCTGATTAAAGTGAACCAGATTGGTACACTTACCGAAACCCTCGACGCCATTGAAATGGCTCACCGTGCTGGTTTCACATCAGTAACCTCGCACCGTTCGGGCGAAACCGAAGATGCTACCATTGCTGATATTGCAGTAGCTACCAACAGCGGTCAGATCAAAACCGGTTCGATGAGCCGCTCCGACCGGATGGCCAAATACAACCAGCTGCTCCGCATTGAAGAAGAACTGGGCGAAAAAGCCATTTACGGATACAAAAAAGTTTACAAGAAGTAAGCTAATAGCACGATAAAATTGAAAAGCCGTCTCTGGAAACAGGGACGGCTTTTTTCGTGAGCTGAAACGGGAAAATAGTTATTAATCGATAATGTTGGGGAATGGCTGAGGTCTTATTAGGAGGTTAAGGTTAAGCGTGTTCTTAACCTTAACCTTAAATACCAATTACAGCGGAAAAACCTTTTTCTCGGCCAGGTAGCGGAGGATGGTATCCGGATTGGTGCCATTCTCAGCGGGTTGCAGCGTGAGGGCTGCATTTTCGGGTTGTTCGTAGGTGGCATCTACTCCGGGTAAATGGGTGATTTCGCCCTTGTCGGCCAGCTCGTACAAGTCGGGACGGTTGTTACGACAGTAGTCGAGTGGTGCATCCATGTGCACCAGGTGGAAACGCTCGGCCCCTACAATGTCGGCTACCTGACGGCGGATGTCATCGTCGGGCGAGATGAAGGAGCAGATGGCAATGATGCCCTGATCGTTCAGCATACGGGCAATATGGGCCACGCGGCGCAGGTGTTCGGTACGGTCGGCCAGCGAAAAGTCGAGCTCGCGCGAAAGGCCTGAACGAACAGTGCTTCCGTCGAGCAGTACCACGGTGGCTCCCATGTCGAACAAGTGTTTTTCGAGGTGGTAGGCCAGCTCATTTTTGCCCGATCCGTGCAGACCTGTAATCCACAGCGTGGCACCTTTTTGTCCGTAACGTTTCTGACGTTCTTCGCTGCTGATGAGGCATTCGCCCTTGTCGATGCGGTTGCGGTATTCGTCGAGCGAGATCTTGCTGGTAAGGGCATTGGCGTCGAGCTTGTCAATGATCATTCCCACAGCGCAGGTATTGTGCGTAAGCGGATCGATGAGCACAAAGGCGCCGGTCCCCTTGTTTTTGGTATAGGGATCGAAGAAGATGGGCTTCACCGTGGTGAGCACGGCACGGCCGATTTCATTGAGTTCGAAATGTTCGATCTCCGACTTCTGCAGGGTATTGATGTCGACCTTGTAACGAATGGTGTCGATGCGCGCCTTGGTGGTGTGGGTATTGTGCTTGATGTAAAACTGGGTGGAAAGGTTCATTGGTTTTTCGTCCATCCAAACCAGCATGGCTTCAAAATGGCGCTCAACATGCGGCAGGTTGTCGGGATGCACCAGCATCTCACCGCGCGAGATGTCGATCTCGTCTTCGAGGGTAAGGGTAACCGACTGGGGCGGAAAGGCCTCGTCGAGCTCACCATCGTAACTTACAATTTGTTTCACCTTCGATGTTTTACGCGAAGGAAGCACCATTACGGTATCGCCCTTGCGTACAATGCCCGAAGCCACCCGGGCCGCAAAACCACGGAAGTCGCGGTCGGGACGGTTGACGTACTGCACCGGAAAACGGAAATCCTCGAAGTTGCGGTCGCTGGCCACGTGTACGGTCTCGAGGAATTCGAGCATCGACTTACCATGGTACCAGGGCATTTTACCTGTTCCTTCAACCACATTCTCGCCTTTGAGGGCCGAGAGGGGGATGAATTCGACGTCGGGGACGTTGAGTTGCGATACAAAGGCTTTGTAATCGGCACAAATATCATCGAAGACTTTCTGGCTGTAATCGACCAGGTCCATTTTGTTTACGGCCAGCACCACGTGTTTGATTCCCAGCAGGGAAACCAGGTAAGTGTGGCGGCGGGTCTGGGTGATGACGCCCTTGGTGGCATCGATGAGAATGATGGCCAGGTTGGCCGTTGATGCACCGGTCACCATGTTGCGGGTGTACTGCTCGTGCCCGGGACAGTCGGCAATGATGAACTTGCGTTTGTTGGTACTGAAGTAGCGGTAAGCTACATCGATGGTGATGCCCTGTTCGCGTTCGGCTTTTAGTCCGTCGAGCAGCAGGGCGTAGTCGATTTCCTCGCCTGCATGTCCCACGCGCTTGCTGTCGCGTTCAAGGGCAGCCAGCTGATCTTCATAGAGCATCTTGCTGTCGAACATGAGCCGCCCGATGAGCGTTGATTTGCCATCGTCGACCGATCCTGCAGTGAGGATGCGAAGCAGGTCTTTTTGCTCATCCTGTGCCAGAAAGGACTGGATATCGAGGGTGCCGCGGGTATTGCCGGAGGGGGAGGAATTGTTGTTCTGTCGTTGAGTGTTGTTATTTGTTGCCATTGTTGTTGAGTTGTAAGGGTTGTAAAGGTTGTAAAGGTTGTAGTTGTTGTAATGGTTGTAATTGTTAGGTTTTCCAGTTGGCCTCGACGTAGGTGATGAAATTATTGATTTTTACACCAAGTTTTTTCAATTCTTCTGTAATGTCATCCCATCCATTGTTCGGATGAATTTCATTTAGAAAATCAGCTTGCGATGTGGATTCTAATAGCGAAGCATGACTGTATACCAGAAACTTTACAAAATCAGCCTTGTATCTTTTTCTTCTATATCCTTCAATAATGTTATCCTTTATTGATTGACTTGATCTTCGAATCTGACTTCCGGTTTCAAATTTATCTGGATTAGGTAATTGTAATGTTTTTCTATAAATCCTTACAGCCAGATCCATTGAAAGCTTGTAAATATCAAGGTCAGTATAACTTTTCATAGAATGTTAACAATTACAACCATTATAACAACTACAACTTTTAAAATTGCTCCGCAATTTTAAAAGTATCCTTCCCGTTTCTTCTGTTCCATACTTGCTTCCTGGTCGAAATCAATCACCCTTGTGGTGCGTTCTGAAACGGTGACGGTCATCATTTCTTCGACAATCTCCTCGATGGTTTGTGCATTCGATTCCACAGCGCCGGTGAGGGGATAGCAACCCAGCGTACGAAAACGGACCATTTTCATCTCGGCTTTGTCGCGCAACTCTTTGGGCATGCGCTCGTCGTCGGCCATGATCAGGGCACCGTCGATGTTCACAATGGGGCGTTCCTTTGCATAGTATAGGGGAACAATGGGGATGTTTTCGAGGCGGATGTATTGCCACACGTCGAGTTCGGTCCAGTTGGAGATGGGGAATACGCGGATCGATTCTCCCTTCTGTACTTTGGCATTGTAGATGTCCCACAATTCGGGGCGCTGATTTTTTGGGTCCCACTGGTGAAATTTATCGCGAAAGGAGAAGATGCGCTCTTTGGCGCGCGATTTTTCCTCGTCACGACGGGCACCACCAAAGGCAGCGTCGAACTTGTATTTGCTGAGCCCCTCGAGCAGGGCTTGGGTCTTCATGATGTCGGTGTGCACCTTGCTGCCGTGGGTAAAAGGACCCACTCCGGCCTTGAAGGCTTCCATGTTGGAATGAACGATAAGGTCCCAGTTGTTTTCGCGGGCATAGTTGTCACGGAACTCGATCATCTCTTTGAATTTCCACTTTGAATCGATATGCATCAGAGGGAAAGGCACTTTGCCGGGGTAGAAGGCTTTTTCGGCCAGTCGTACCATTACCGACGAGTCTTTCCCGATGGAATAAAGCATGACGGGGTTCTCAAATTCAGCCGCAACTTCGCGGATGATGTGGATGGCCTCGGCTTCGAGTTCCTTGAGGTGGCTTAGGTTATAATCTTGCATTTGCTGCTTTTGTTAAAATTGAATCTACAAAAATAATGTTTAAGATGATAACGCAAAAAAGATTGCAGGAGGAGGCAGGATGTTAATAATTTGTTGTTGCTGGATGCTGTGAAAAAGTCAGAAAGTCAAAGAGTCATTAAGAAAAAAATGAAAAAAAGGAAAAATGGAATCAAGTATCAGGTAGCAAGACACAAGAGTCAGAAAGTCATTAAGTAAGAAGTGTCTATGTTAGCAGTGAGGAGCAATTGCTTTCAACTGCCTTCTATTGCTTCCAATTTTTTTTATTGAAGTGTATCTAAATATGGTAGCCACTATCCCTCTCCTGAAGGGGAGGTTAGGAGGGGCTTTTGAGCCTCTATTGGATGCTGGATGCTGGTGGTGGTTTGAGGGTTTGTTAGCAGGAAAAGAGTCATTAAGAAAAAAAGTCAATGGTCAATAAGAAAGAGTCATTAATTTGTGATGCAAAGCTGCTAATTTCAGTAGCTGCTGGCTTTTTGTTCAATGACTCAATCTGACCACTGACTTTTCCTCTATAAGCAATGATCACTGACTTTTCTTTAGTTTTATGAAATGAGGGGCAAAATGTTACGAAGCAATTCATCGATACTGGTATCGAGCGACTGTTGCGAAGTGTCGATGCTTAGCTGTGCATCCACGGGATGTTCAAAGGGTGCGCTAATGCCGGTGAAATCGGGGATCTTTCCGGCACGGGCCTTGGCATAAAGTCCTTTGACATCGCGCTGCTCACATACTTCGAGGGGAGTACTGACAAAAACTTCAAAAAAATCATCGTCACCTACAATCTCCTTTACTTGTTGGCGTACTTCTTCTGTGGGACTTACAAAGGCACAGAGGGTGATGATGCCACAGTTAAGGAAGAGCTTGGCTACCTCGGCAATACGACGGATGTTCTCCATCCGGTCTTCGGGACTGAAACGGAGGTTGTTGTTGATGCCGGTGCGAATGTTGTCGCCATCGAGCACCTGGGTGAGAAAACCCTTTTCGAAGAGTTTTCGTTCGAGTGCCTCTGCAAGGGTGGTTTTTCCTGATCCCGACAGGCCGGTAAACCAGATTACCTTGGCCTGCTGTTTTAAAAAGGTTTCCTTTTCCCTGCGGGGGATGATGCGGTGGAATTGGGGGAAGATGTTCTGTTTTTCATCTTTCATTTTATGACTTGTTTCTTTTTATCTTTTATCTAATATCTAATATCTAATTTCTTCTGTCTTTCTAAAACTCCCAAATCATGGGGATGAAAATAACTGAAAGGAGAAATGCCAGCAGGTTAAGAGGTATGCCTACTTTCAGATAATCGCGGAACTTGTAATTTCCGATCGACTGGACAATCATGTTGGTTTGGTATCCTACAGGTGTTGAGAAACTGGCTGAAGCGGCAATGCAAATGGCAATGAAAAAAGGCTTGGGGTCGACTCCCAGCTGATGGGCTGCTGACAATGCGATGGGGAAGGCAATGGCTGCTGCTGCATTGTTGGTAATCACTTCGGTAAAGACCATGGTTAGAAGGTATATGATGGCCAGTACAGCCCATGGGCCCATGTTTTTTACCGAATTGATGGCAAGCTGTGCCATGTGTTCGGCTGCTCCCGAGTTGAGCAGGGCCTTGCTTACGGCAAATGCTGATGCAATGGTGATGAGCACATCCCAACTGATGGCACGGGCATATTTTTTTGGAGGAAAAATGCGGAGAATGGCCATCATTACAGCCGCTATTGTGGCAAAGAAAAACATATCAGGCGGATTGCCCTTTACCGTAGGCATGTACTGACCAAAGGTGGCGCCAAGTACCATGATGAGCACCGTGGTGATGGTCCAGCCAATTTTGTAGGTTTTTACCGGTTTTTCAACTTCTCCTTTAGATGATATCAGGAAAAAAACTTTCGATTCCTTCCATGTGTCGACAAAGCCACTGTCGGCCAGTATAATCAGCGAATCGCCGGCCCTGAGCCGTTCCTGACGCAGGTTGTTGGTAATGCTTGATCCGTTGCGGTGAATGGCTACCACGGTGCCCTGGTAACGGTTGTAAAAATCAAATTCATCAAGTGTTGATCCGATGCCTGGAAAACGAGGGGCCAGCACTGCCTCGATGCGGTGAAGCTCTTCGCTTTTCATTACCTGATCGATGTTTCCATGGGTAAGAAGTTGCAATTCACCCATCGAAAGCAAGTTGTCGATATTTTCTTCAGCGCTGCATACCAGTAGGTTGTCGTTTTCCTGCAACACCACCCGCTGAAGTTGGGTGTCGATCATCTGCCGGTTGCGTTCGACTCCCACCACGTTGATGTTTTTGTGATCGCCCAACACCCCTTTGCGGATGACTTCTCCAATGTATTTGCTTCCTGAACTCACCATCAGATTGAAATAGTATTCCTTATAATCGATGCGATGGGCATTGTTCCCGTTTTTTTTGTGATCGGGCAGGAGGTAGTGCCCAACCAGCGCCAGATAGGCCCAGCCTGCCAGGGCAATGATGAAGCCTATTTGTGCCAGCTCAAACATGTTAATGCCCTCGAAGCCGCGTTCCTGCATCATGCCGTCAACCACGAGGTTGGTGGAAGTACCAATCAGGGTACAAATGCCACCAAAAATGGTTGCATACGAAAGGGGAATCAGTAATTTGGAAGGAGATACCCCTATGCGTTCGGCCCAGCGTTTGACAACCGGAGCAAAAATAATAACAACAGGCGTGTTATTCATAAAAGCCGAAAGTGCCGAAATGGGAAGCATGAGGGTGAGGAGCATGCGGGGCATCGACTTTCTCTCGCGTGGAAGGATGCGGGTTGCCAGTTGGTTGAGGATGCCGGAATAACGAACACCTTCACTTACCAGAAACAAAACACCTACCGTAAGCATGCCCTTGTTGGAAAATCCAGCTACCAGTTCATCGGGCGTAATAATGCCAACTGCCATGAAGAACACGGCGCCCGAAAAAAGAATAAGTCCGGGACGCATGGCATCTTTGGCCAGTGCGAGCATCATTACTACAATGATAAAGAGTACAATGTATGATTCGAGTGTCAAAACGCCTGTGTTTATGTTGGTCGCTGAAAAATAAGCAGAATTTGTTAAACGTGCTATATAAATTTGATTCTTAAAAACGTTGGTGTTCGCTTGTGTGATGTTTAATGTTTGTTTTCAAGAAGTTAACTTGGTTTTAACGCTTGTGTTCGTTTGTTTCTTTTTCAGATTTTTTTCTGCAAGCTTTCATCAAAGGAGCTTAAGCGATGGGGCTTTTCTGCGCTTCTGATCAGCTTACCACAAACCAGGGGTTGAGGAGCTTTTCCTTATTGTATTGCAGCGCCGTACCGCCTGGATAAACAGTGACTTTTTTGCCAGCATGCCGACAAATGGCATCTCCTGCGGCTGTGTCCCATTCCATGGTGGGCCCCATGCGGGGATAACAATGTGCCCGGCCTTCGGCAATCATGCAAAATTTGAGAGAGCTTCCACGACTTATTATTTTTATCGGACGATCGTGGCTTTGGAGTTGGTTGAGATAGTCGCTTGTTTCCTTGTTCAAATGCGAACGCGAACCCACTACCATATACTCTTCGTTCCCTGGTTCATAACAGGGAAGTTGAATGGCCTTCAGTTCTGGATGAGAAGCGTCAAAAGGCGGTTGAACCATAAAGGCACCCTGGTCATCGGCAAAGTAAAGTGTTCCGCTTACTGGTATATAAATCACACCGGTAAGCGGATTTCCATGCTCAATCAATGCAATGTTGACGGTAAAGTCTCCGTTTCTTTTGATAAATTCCTTGGTGCCATCGAGCGGGTCTACCAGCCAGTAACGTTCCCAGTTTTTACGTTCTTCCCATGGAATGTCTTTCCCCTCTTCACTTAACACGGGCCAGGGTGTGTTGGCAAGCATTTGAATGATGTCTTCGTGAGCCGCCTTGTCGGCAAGTGTCAGCGGACTGTTGTCGGCCTTCAGACTTACGCCAAAGTCGGATGTGTTGTATATTTCCAATATGGAAGCACCGGCTTTCAATGCGGCACTGATGGCTATTTTCAAGTGTTTGTTCATCGTTTTTTATAAGCAAAGGAATAAAAAATAATCAGTTGCTCAGCAGACCTTCGATCATTCCATGAGTCAAAGTACCTCGTCATGGATGTTTCACTCATCGCTTCACCCGGTCGGTCACCTTTCCAGGGCCGGCAGCTAATTGCAAACTCAGTGATCAAAAATACAACAATGCTTGAAAGATAAAATGGTTGAATTGTTGTGAATGTTGAAAAGTCAGAAGTTTTGAAGAAAATACAGCATGACAATTACGGGCGAAGAAAATACTCCGCTTCGGGCAAAAAATAAGAGCTTTCAATTTTTTGAAAGCTCCTTTTCATTCATCGCAATTGAATAATTTTACCCTGTTTATTCAATTGGAGATAAGTTAGACCAAAGCTCGGTTAACATAGTGTGAACCAATGACCAGTTGTCAATTTCATCCTGCAGCGCTTTGCGTCCTTTTTTGTTGATGGCATAATACTTGCGATGACGTCCGTTTTCTGCCATTTTCCACAACGACTTAATTAAGCCATTTTTTTCAAGTTTGTGGAGAACAGGATACAAGCTACCCTCTTTCCACTCAATACGGTTTTCAGAAAGTTCTTTAACCTTCTGCATAATTTCATAACCGTAACTTTCATTTTTGTCTAAAATTGAGAGAATAATAGGTACAGCAGAGGCACCTACCAGCTCTTTCGAAATTTTACTACTCATAACTGAAAAATTTAATACATTAAACACATAGATATCTTTCGACGACTTACAAAAGAAAGTTAAATATAGTGATAAAAATTTTACAAAATGAAAAAATTCGAATACTTTCTGTCAAACAATTATCAACCAGGGAATAGTATTATTAAAATGAATGTATTAATTTTACTCAAAATAGCAGAAAAGCCTATGTTGCCTAAATTTTTAATCGCCGACAATTCGCAGGAATTACCCAACACAATTTTTGTAATTCATACCGAAGCTCCCCGCTTTATTGTAGAAAGCGATATTGACGATTTTAGCCGTGATCAGGTCATCCACTGGATAGACGAACAGCCTGAAAGTGAAGCCATCATCGAGCAATTGCTGGAGGAAGCAGAAGATTTCCTCGAAGCAGAGTTTGAAAGTCAGGAAGACCTTTATGACGACGAGTTCGGGCTCAATTAATCAAGCCCCTTCATCGACAGCTGTATTCTTTTTCTGACTGTATCGACCGAGAGGACTCTGACCTGAACGTGCTGATTAAGTTTTACCACCTTGGCCGGATCGTCGATGTAACGATCGGTCAGTTGGGAGACATGAATCAGTCCGTTTTCCTTGATCCCTATATCAACAAAAGCTCCAAAGCGGGTAATGTTGGTTACAATGCCGGGAACGATGCTTCCTTCCTTCAGATCATCGATGGTTTTCAGTTGTTCGTCAAATTCGAATACACGGATCGATTGTCGTGGATCGCGACCGGGTTTGGCCAGCTCGTTCATGATGTCGTTTAGCGTTGGCATGCCCACACGTTCACTTACATAATCTTTTAACTGAATGGCTTTTCGGAGTGTCTCATCTGCGATAAGGTCCGAAACGCTAACCCCCAGCTTTCGTGCCATCATCTCAACTACCGGGTACGACTCGGGATGAACTGCTGAATTATCGAGCGGATTTTCAGCCCCGCGAATTCGTAAAAAACCAGCTGCCTGTTCAAAGGCTTTTTGTCCCATTCGGGGAACCTTTAATAACTGATCGCGCGAAGTGAAATCACCATTTTCACGCCTGTAGTCCACCAGGTTTTGCGCCAGCTGTGGGCCAAGTCCAGAAACATAGGTTAACAGATGCTTGCTGGCCGTATTTACATTGACACCAACACTATTCACACACGAGGCCACAATCGTGTCAAGGTCGGCTTGCAAAAGTTTCTGATCCACATCGTGCTGGTATTGTCCTACACCAATCGATCGCGGTTCAATTTTCACCAATTCTGCCAGCGGATCCATCAGTCGTCGCCCGATGGATACCGAGCCACGCACGGTTACATCGTAGCCAGGAAATTCATCACGGGCAATTTTCGATGCCGAATATACCGATGCCCCGTCTTCATTGACCGAATAAACTGTTACCTTTCGATCGAAGCGCATGTGTTTGAGGAACTGCTCTGTTTCACGTCCTGCGGTTCCGTTCCCAACCGCAATGGCATCGATTTTATAGGCCCCAACCAGGGTGCTTAGTTTTTTAGCCGATTCACGAACTTCCCGTTGAGGGGGATGCGGATAAATGGTTTCGTTGTGCAGCAGGTTGCCCTGCTCGTCGAGACAAACCACTTTGCAGCCGGTACGAAAACCCGGATCGATGGCCAGTACACGCTGCTGTCCCAGTGGTGCTGCCAATAGTAACTGACGAAGGTTTTCACCAAATACCCTGATGGCTTCGGCTTCGGCCCTTTCTCGTGCTTCACGCAGAAACTCTGTCTCAATCGAAGGATGCAGCAGGCGTTTGTAGCTGTCGCCTACTGCCTTTTTAACTTCAGCACAAGAAGCATTCTTTTCGGCAATTCCGCGCACAAAAATATGCTCGAGCTGCTGCATGGCAGCTTCATCATCGATGTTCAGACCGCTTTTCAGGAAGCCCTCTTTTTCAGCCCGCTTAATGGCCAGAAACCGATGTGAAGCGCATTTTCGCAGCGGCTCGCTCCAGTCGAAATAATCGCGGTATTTCTGTGCATCGGCCTCTTTTCCCTTTACAACCCGCGAAGCAATAACGGCTTCCCGACGAAAATATGAACGGATCACATCGCGGGCCCGGGTATTTTCACTCACCCACTCTGCAATAATGTCGCGTGCACCGGCAAGGGCTTCCTCAACACTTTCAACTTCATCGTTTAAATATGGAAGGGCTCTGCTTTCAGGTGCTGTTTCATGCTGTGCCATGACAATTTTTGCCAAAGGCTCAAGTCCCTTTTCTCTGGCAATGGTTGCCCGGGTTCGCTTTTTGGGTTTGTATGGCAAATACAGGTCTTCGAGCTGGTTGGCATCCTGGCAGTCTTCAATCTGCTTTTTTAATTCAGCACTAAGTTTACCCTGTTCACCAATGGTTTTCAGTACTGTTTCGCGACGTTTTTCCAGATCAACATAATAGTGGTACTGCTTTTGGATTTCAGCAATGGCCAGCTCATCCAGGCTGCCTGTCAATTCTTTCCGATAGCGCGATATAAAAGGGATGGTCGCTCCTTCGAGCAAGAGCAGCAGGGTGTTGCTAACTTGTGTGTATTCCAGTCCGGTAGCCACGGCTACCATCTTAAACAGCTTTTCATTTTCCATGGTGAAAGGAGTATAGGCTTCAAAATATTTGTTCCTGCAAAGCTACCTGAATTCATGCAACTATAAAAGAACGAAGGACTACATTCTGTTAAAAACAGCGATAAAGCAAGGTTGTAAAGAGTCAAAGGAAAGCAATTGGATACGATGGAATACGATGGAAAGCATTTGAAGTGATTGGGTAGTATTTGAGTGTTTTAACTTGTTGTGAGTGGTTAGGTATTAAAGTTTTAACTGCAAGCAATAAATATCAAAAGATACAATTTCAATAGGGATTCAACGTTTTGCCTGTAATGACAGAACAAAACGGTCCCGCCAATGTTATTGTTGCTTAGTTAACATTTTGTTATATAGCATGTCAATTCAAAGTGAAATAAAATTTTCTGATTGTGTTGTCAGAACGATTTTTTATATTTGTGAAACAATGCCAAAAACACTACATTACCAACAAAACGTAATCAATTTAACATGAAAAATTTTTTTAAACGCTCCCTCATTTATAGCGTGTTATTATTGCTGTTCGCAAGCTCGTGCATTCCACTTAAGGATTATGTGTACATGCAGGAAGTCGACGACGGTCAGCTCGACATCAACGTGGTTGAACCAGACGCCTACCGTATACAACCCAACGACAATCTTTACATTCAGGTGATTTCGAACGACGAACTGTCGACTTATTTTAATTTGAGCAGCACTGACCGCTACCTCAACAACGACGCCGCCATTGAATTGGGTTCCTACAAGGTGGACAAGGAAGGCATGATTGATTTTCCCTACATGGGAGCTGTCAAGGTATCCGGACTCACTACAACCGAAATTAAAAACATCATCAGCGAAGGTGTTTCCGAAATGCTCATTCAGTATTCCGTTGTAGTAAAGCTGGTTAACAGAAAAGTATCGCTTTTGGGCGAATTCAAAGCACCCGGAACATACAGTTTTTACAACGACCGAATGACTATTTTTGAAGCGCTGGGCATGGGGGGTGATCTGACCGATTTTGGAAACCGACACAATGTTAAAATCATCAGACATGTGGCCGGCGAAAGAGAAGTGGCCACAGTTGACCTTACCAAATCGGAGATTTTTGGCAGCGGCTTTTACTACATCCTCCCCAACGACATAATCTACGTTGAACCCACCAACCGGGTTTATGGAGCGCGTACCTTACCGGTAGCTACCATTCTAAGCACCATCAATGCCGGATTCAACATTTATTATTTTATTACCACTTTAATTTCTGACAATCAACCTGCCGAATAAGTTCACATTATGGAAAATAGCGTACAAAACAATAAGTATAACCAGGACGAGGAAACCATAGACCTGCGTAAATTATTCAATTATTTTATCGGGAACCTGCACTGGTTCATCTTTTCGGTAGTTGTTGCCCTGGGGCTGGCCTATGCCATTAACCGATACACCACCCGTATTTACAGTGTTCACACCACCGTACTGATTGACGACAGCAGTAAAGGTTCTTCCTTTTTAAGCGGGAATACGGGAGGAAGTCTTGACATGCTTTCAGGCTTTGGCATGTATCCCTCGTTGCAAAATTTCGAAAACCAGACCATCATTCTTAAATCGAACAGTCAGGTAAGGCGCACGATCAATAAATTGAATTTCGAAGTTTCTTATTTTAGTCACGGAAGGTTAACCAACAGCGAGATCTATAAAAACTCTCCCTTCGAAGTCATTTTTATTCGTAACCATGTTCAACCACTTGGTGCCCGCTTTAAACTTTCAATTCTTAAGGACGGCGACATGACCATCAGTGTTGAAGATGAAAATGTGGACTTGTTCCGTTACGATACGGAAAGCATTGAAAGCCGTGTTCCTTCGCTTGATTTTTCAGCCAAAGTGAAACCCGGAAAACGTATTCAGACCGAATATTTCGATTTCTACATCAATGTCAACGAAAATTTTGATCCGGAAGCCGATAACGACTACTTTTTCTATTTTAATACACCAGCCCAGCTGACCCGAAGCTATCAGAACAAACTGGTGCTTGAACCCATGGCCAAAGGATCATCGATGTTGAAGATCAGCATGGAAGACAGTAATCCACAAAAGGCCATGGATTTTCTGAACACCCTGACCAGCGAATACCTGCTCCGCAACCTTGAAAAGAAAAACGAACTGGCTGATAATACCATTAACTTTATCAACGACCGGCTCGATACCATTTCGCGCTCGCTGAATATTGCCGAATCGGCCTTACAGAATTTCCGTTCGAAAAACCAGGTGATGGACCTCTCTTTTCAGGCGCAGCAGATTTTTGAACAGCTAAAAGAGCTTGAGAATCAAAAAATGAACATGGAAATGCAGAACAAATACTATCAGTATCTGCTTAATTATATTGAAGAAAACCAGGATGTTGAATCCATTCTTGCTCCTTCGGCCATGGGCGTTCAGGATCCCCTTCTCAACCAATTGATACTCGAAATCAATCAGTTGTCGGTCGAAAAATCGAGTCTTACCAATATCAAAAAGGGAGCCGACCTGATGCCGCTTCAAAGGCTCGATGCACAAATCCGTAACGCCAAGAACAATATTTACGAAAATGCGATGAACCTGGTGCAGAGTTCGGCCATTTCGCTGCGCGAGATCAACAAACGAATCAGTAAGTTGATGACCGAAGTAAACAACCTGCCCGAAACCGAAAGAGAATTGTTTGGTATCCAGCGTGAATTTCAGCTCAACGACAACCTGTATACTTTTCTGCTTGAGCGGCAGGCTGAAGCCCAGATAGCCAAAGCATCGAACTCGCCCGACAACGAGGTGATCGATCAGGCACTTGTTTCGCCAACTCCCATCAAGCCCAAAAGCATGATTAATTTCGCCATTGCCATCATGCTGGGATTGGTATTGCCGGCTGTAGTGATTGCCCTTCGCGAGTATTTCAACATGCGCATCGATTCGCCCGACATGGTGAAACGTATAACCAACAAACCCATTATTGGCTACATCCCTAACTCGGGCGAAGATGCTTCGAGCAATATTTTTGATGATCCCGATTCACCATGGGCCGAAGCTTTTCGAATTGTTCGTACCAAGTTGCAATTCCTTACCCGTAGCAGTAAAAACCCGATTGTAATGATTACCTCGTCGATCCCCGGTGAAGGAAAATCGTTCATTGCCATCAACCTTGCATCGGCCACAGCCATGACGGGCAAGAAAACGGTATTGGTGGGACTTGACCTGCGCAGACCACAGTTGGCGCAGCGTTTTTCGCTCGACAAAAATATGGGGGTAACCAACTACCTGATTGGTGAAGCCGGCCTCGACGACATTATTCAAAAGGGCCCCATCGATAATTTTGACATCATTCCTTCGGGCATCATTCCTCCCAATCCGGCGGAGTTGATTGCTGACGAAAAAACTGCCCTGTTTCTCGAAACACTGAAACAACGCTACGACTACATCATCATCGATACGGCACCGATGTCGCCTGTTTCCGATTCGCATCACCTGGCCAAGCTTGTCGATGCCACCGTTTTTGTTGTTCGCGACAAGTATACTCATAAGCACGCACTGGAGGCTTCGCTCGAAGAAGCTGCCAATATCAATGTTGAAAACCTTTCCATATTAATGAACGACATTGAGCTTAGTCGCAAACGTTCAGGAGCCCGTTACGGATACAGCTATGGCTATCGTTATGGTTACAAATATGGCTACGGCTATGGCTACGGCTATTATCAGGACAAGGGTAAGAAGAAGAAGAAAAAGAAAAAATAAGACCCAAGCTGAGGTTGAGGACACTTTCCTCAACCTCAGCCTTTTTTCTTAATGACTATTTACTTTTTTCTTAATGACCATTGACTTTCTGACTTTTTCAAAATGACTACTTTAATTAAGCACTGGTACGCTGTTTACACCAAGTCGAGGGCCGAAAAAAAGGTATTGCTGGAACTTGAATTCCAGTCCATTGAAGCCTACCTTCCTTTACAAAAGAAGCTACGACAGTGGAGTGATCGAAAGAAGTGGGTGGAAACACCGCTGATACCGGGTTATATTTTTGTTCACATCGATCGCCGTGATTACGACCGGGTTTTACGAACCCAGGGAGTAGTAACTTACGTTCGTTTTGAAGGGCAGGCTGCCATTATTCCGGATGATCAGATTGACGTCATCAAACGAATGATGCGTGAGCACGAACTGAATGTTCTTATTTCGCATGAAGACTTTAGTGAAGGCGATGAAATTGAAATTACCGCCGGGCCGCTTATCGGAATAAAAGCCACATTGGTTACTTTCAAGGGTAAAAAGCGGGTAGCTGTGCAGCTGCATCAGCTCAACCTTTCTCTCACTGTTGATTTGCCGCTAAGCGAAATACGAAAGATAGATAAAGAAGACTGATGCTTCGTGCTATCGTAAGCAATGCTTTCGTCTGCCAAAATTTAGCATGAGCTTTACGTTCTATTTGAACCTTGCTTCGTTTCCTGCCTCAGTGAATCAAAAAGTCATTACTTGTTTCAATTACAAATCCATACAACTGTTCGGTTTTACTTCCCGGCAGCTCATTTATCTTCCTTCAGCAGATCTTCGAAAGCAGCCTTAAACTTTTCCATTTTTGGTTGAATAACAAAGCGACAATAAGCTTCGTTTTTGTTTTTCTCATAGTAGTCGTTGTGATAGTTTTCAGCAGGATAAAAATTACTAAGTGCTTCAACGGTGGTAACGATGGCTTGCGGATAAACTTTCTGTTCGTTTAGTTTTTCAATTAGGTGAAGGGCGGTTTGTTGTTGTTGCGGGGTGGAATAAAAAACGGCCGACCGGTATTGGGTCCCCACATCGGCCCCCTGTCTGTTGAGGCTTGTTGGATCGTGTGTGAGGAAAAACACCTCGAGTAATTTCTCGTAAGCGATTTCTTTGGGATCGAATTCAATTCTGATCACTTCGGCATGTCCTGTACGTCCGGTGCAAACTTCACGGTACGACGGATTGATGATCGTACCACCCGAATAGCCCGGTTGAACACTTTGAACTCCTTTTATCTCCTGAAAAATGGCTTCGGTGCACCAAAAGCAACCTCCGCCAAATACTGCTTCTTCGCTTTTTGCCTGCGTATTGGTCATGATCGTCAGATAGATTAATAATACTAAACGCATGTTTTTGCTTGTGTTAATCTGTGTGGGAATAAACAAAGTGAAAGCGCTTTGGTTTATCCGGGGGTGCATTCACTTTACAATCAGTACTTCGTAACGGAACAATTCGGCATCTCTCCAGCCATTGTAGCCCAGCCCGGCTTTATTTTTACTGCAAAAACCCACAAATTCTTCACGGGTCCAAGCTGTTTTTTGGGCAACCTGAGGCAGAAAGGTTCCCGACTGCTGCCCCTTGCGGATGTAAATGCCGTGTTTTCCGATTTCTATTTGTTCAATGGATGTAATTCTTTCCAGCGGAGAAAGGATGGACAACTCGAGCGACAAATCGTTTATTTCGTCTGCGCTTATCGGATCAAAACGGTAGTCGTTGAGGGCTGCAGCGCGGGCAAGGTCGGATATGTTGACATAGAGGGGTTTTTCAGAAGTAAAATTTCCAATACAAGCCCTTAGCGTTTTGTGATTGTAGATGGATACAAAAGCACCTGTTTTTTGTTTGAGTACTGTACTTATTTCCTTGCTATTGATTGCAAAGCTTTCATCTTTATTAAACAACCTGCACAGGGTATTAAAAGCAAGGCCGAGCAATATACGCCGATCGGATTCACTTAGTTCGAAATGCTGCATCTCCTCGTATTTTTCAGGGAGCTTCAACGTATTGCATGAAGCTTATCTTTTAAATGAGCTTTTTCAGTTTCATTGCCTCAATAATGAGTGCAATAATTTCATCATTGCTGAAACATTCCTGATTGATAATCAGATCGAAATATTCATCCTTGTTTTTATTCCCCCTGATTGATTTTCTAAAATTAGTTCTGTCTTTTTCCGTTTGTACAATACATTGTACCGCTTTTTCGCGGGTGTAGTTTTTATTTTGCATTACCTTCTTGATGCGCCATTCAAGCGGGGCCTCCACCCGAATATGTATGGCCCGGTTGATGTCGGAACAGATTGAATTGGCACCCCGGCCTACAAAAACTTTGTGACCGTCGATAGCAAATTGTCTGATCACCTTTATTACCGTATTGCGCATTTTGCGCTCAAGGTGATAATCTTTCGACAAAAAAGCTTCCAAAACATCTTCAAACACTGAGCGGTCGGGCACCTTGAAAACCGTTTTGATTTTTTTAGGTTGTAATTTTAACTTGCCGGCCGATTCATGAAGCACTTCCTTGCTGATCATACTCCAATGCGTATTCCGGTCGAGTTCACTTAGTTCCTCAGCCAGTTTGCGTGCCATGCGTCGTACCGAACAGCCTGCAGCTCTCGAGATGCTTATTACCGGCCCCGGCTCTGTTTTTACTTCATGAAGATGAAGGTCGTCGAGCCTTTTTGACATGTAATCGTGAAAAATATCCTTCATGTTCTTAGTATCAATGATTAAATGCTTAATTCATACTTGCGATTCAGCAATAATTTACGAAACATTTTGTTAGCTTACACGATAAACAGCTAAATTTTTTACCCGATGCACCAGCCGTAGCTTAGAGGCCTTACTGTTAAGTGAGATTCTTCCAAATTTTAGAAACAAGTGATGAACCTTTTAATGCGTGTCTTGTTTTTTAGTAAGTTCGTTTCAAACGAGTTTCTTACGGATCTATTTCACAATAGATATATAAACCATTTAATTAGGTTTTTGGGGTTAAATGCCGTCTGTTTATTCAGGCGGCTTTTTTTGTGTCTTTGTCTGATAAAAGCTAAAGGTGACAGCCAAGATTCGTCCCATGGAATTTTTTCAAATTTTTTTTAAGTCCTGCACCCTGCACTTGGAGGCAGACAGTAGCTGATTTTGATGGAATAAATCTACCGGAATGACTTCATCAAATGTAATAAAGCAGGCCAATTGCCTTTCCATTTACTTAACATTGACAGGTTTATTGCTTAAAGTGCAGCATCGTGTTATTTTTATCTTACTTTTGCGCCCGCTATTCAAATTGTCGGATAGCAATTTTTTTTCAGTCACTGTTGATCAACACCTTTTTAGGTTGAATTGCAAGTAGTTTACCGGAAGCGTCCGGTTTGGGGACAGTGGCAGGAGTTTATTAACCGGGTTGACCTGTATTGATGGTGAAGATTGAACGGGAAGGCCTAAAAAAGAAAGAACATGTTATTTTCAGAAATGGGCCTTTCGTCGGCGATCCTTAAAGGGATTACCGATCTTGGCTTTGTATCACCCACTCCGATTCAGGAGAAAGTAATTCCCCTTTTACAAAAGGAAAAACGAGATGTAATCGGACTGGCACAAACCGGTACCGGAAAAACAGCGGCTTTTGGGTTGCCCGCATTGGGTACCATCGATTTGCAGCAACAACATCCCCAGTTATTGATTTTAAGTCCAACCCGTGAACTTTGTCTTCAAATTACCCGCGATCTTGAGAATTTCAGCAAGTACATCGATGGATTGAAAATAGTTGCTGTTTATGGTGGTGCTCCCATCGATAAACAAATTGGTGCCTTAAAACGTGGTGCCCATGTGGTGGTTGCCACCCCGGGACGTATTCACGACCTGGTGCGGCGCAAACGGGTTGATCTGGCTCAGGTCGAAACCCTGGTGCTCGACGAAGCCGACGAGATGCTTAAAATGGGTTTCCGCGAAGATGTTGATGCTATTCTGGCACAAACTCCTTCAGAGAAAACCACCTTGCTTTTTTCAGCAACCATGAGTCCCGAAATTGCAACCATCGGTAGAACCTACATGAACAAACCGGTCGAAATTACCATTGGTGAGAAAAACGCAAGTGCCGAAAATGTAAAGCACATTTATCACATGGTGCATGCACGCGATCGTTATATTGCATTGAAGCGGGTGGTCGATTATTACCCCAACATATATGGAATTATTTTCTGTCGTACCCGGATTGAGACAAAGGATGTAGCTGCCAAGCTGATGAGCGATGGCTACAATGCCGAGGCATTGCATGGCGACCTGACGCAAAGTCAGCGCGATTATGTGATGCAGAAATTCAGAGAGCGAAATTTGAGTCTTTTGGTTGCAACCGATGTGGCTGCCCGCGGACTTGATGTAACCGACCTGACCCACGTCATCAATTATAACCTTCCGGATGATACCGAAAACTATACCCACCGCTCGGGACGCACAGGCAGGGCAGGAAAAGAAGGTATGGCCGTTTCGATCATCAACATGAAGGAGCAGGGAAAACTACGTCAGATTGAAAAGGTAATCCGTAAAAAGTTCGATCGCAAACCAGTGCCTGCAGGTGCCGAAATTTGTGAACGCCAGCTTTTTAGAATGGTCGAAAAGGTGCATCAGTCAGAGGTTAATCACCAGCAAATTGATCCCTACATGGATAAGGTGTATGAAATGCTGGGTGACCTTTCACGGGAAGAAGTGATCAAGCGTTTTGTATCGATCGAGTTCAACCGTTTTCTCGATTATTATAAAAATGCTCCCGATTTGAACATCGATGTGAAAAAGGAAAAGGAAGCATCGGGAGATAAAGGAACCCGGAGATCAACCAGGGGCAAAAGCATGTCGCGCATCATTTTTAACGTTGGTAAAGGCAAAGGTTTAAGCAAGAAAGACGTGATTGAGCTCATGGTACAATCGTCGGGCCGCAAGGACATTGAAATCGGTCAGATTGAAATTTTCAAGCGGGCCTCATCTGTCGAGGTCGACAGCCAGTTTTCGCGCAAGCTGATTGCCGAGCTGAACCGTCGTAACTTCAAAGGAGTTAACATTGAAGCGGAAGAAAACTATGAATTTGCCGGAAACGACATGCGCGACCGGAACAAAGGCCCGAGAGGCAAAAGAAGAAGATCATAAGCCGGCGAAACTTTTTCGCAGCACAATAAAAGCAAACCAGGCAATGCAGTCGATGAAAATTGGCTGGCATTGCCTGGTTTCACTTTGAAAGGTACTAAACTAAAAAAAGTCTAAACTACTTATTAATATAAGCAATTTAGACTTTTTACTTGTCGGGGCACCAGGATTCGAACCTGGGACCCCCTGGTCCCAAACCAGGTACACTACCGGACTGTGCTATACCCCGAAAATTATTTTGAAAAAAGCGGAGAGAGGGGGATTCGAACCCCCGGTACAGTTTCCCGTACGTCAGTTTAGCAAACTGGTGGTTTCAGCCACTCACCCACCTCTCCATGATGGCGTGTTTACCAAAATTATTCTCCTTTCAAAAAATTTTGAACGCCTTCAACAGGGTCTGTAGCCCTTTTGAATGTGCGTGCAAATATAAATCGTTTCCCCTCTTTTGCAAAAGAAAATCTTAAAAAAAACAGAAAAAATAAACAATGCCACCTAACTTATTGATAAACAAAACTTAATACTATTTTTATCAAGTCTTCAAAATAGCTGCAATTGAATAAATATTAACAAGCGTCTTAACCTTTTGAAAATGGAAGGGTTACCGTCATCCATCTGAAATTGATTGCTGAAAGCCGCGATATTCCTTGCATTTGTGCTTAGTCAAGTGTAAATTTGATCCATAATTATTGAACGTTCATTGCATAAAAGATAAAGCTTAAACCGCATTATTTTCCTGAACTTGGTAAACTCAACATACGATTCGCACCGAGTAAGCTTTTGGATGTAATGACAGGCCTTGTATTCCACAGTTGTGGAAGAGTAGTTCGCTACCATTGGAAGTCAGAGCATCCAGGCACTCAAATCCTGAATTTTCGGGGTTTTACACAATCAGGGTAATGCGGTTCTTTTTTTGCATTATTTTCCAGGTGTCTGGTAAAAGACGACGCTTTGCACTTTTCCTGAAAGTCGCTTATGTTTGCTTGAATTTTGGAACCGTGAAATAAAAGCAGCTTCCCCGATTGAGCCGGCTGCTGACACCTATGGAACCTCCGTTTTTTTCGACAAATTCCTTACAAATAATTAAACCCAAACCTGTTCCTTTTTCACCTTCGGTTCCCGGTCGGGAAGTACTTTGATCGATGCGAAACAGCGAATTCATCAGATCGGGTGGAATCCCGGTGCCGGTATCACTGACTTCAACTTTCAGCATTTGCTTTTCTTCCTTCACCGAAATACTGATTTTACCCCCTTTAGGAGTGAATTTGATGGCATTGTTGATCAGGTTTCTGAGTACTGTTGCGATCATGTTGGAATCAGCAAATGCAATACGCGAAGCTGTGCTGTGTCTTTCGATGCGGATATCTTTTTTGGAAAAATTCTGCTCCAGTAACTGTATGGCATTATCGATTAATTGGTTGAGATCGATTTTTTCAGGTGTGTAGGCAATTCGTTTGGATTGTGTGCTTGCCCAGGTAAGTAAATTGTCGAGCAACGAATAGGTAACCTTCGATGATTTTGACAATTCTTTTAAATACAGCTGTACTTCTTCCGAGGGATGATTTGTCAATGTATTTTCCAATAAGCCGGTCATTCCCAGAATCGACTGAAAAGGATTCTTTAAATCGTGGGCAATGATTGAAAAAAACTTGTCTTTTGTAGAATTGAGTTCCTGAAGCTTTTCTTTTTGCTGGTTTAATTCTTCGCTTTGCCGGCTAATCAGGGTTTGGCGAAGCACGAGCTGATCATAGCTTCTTTTCAGTTCGGCAGTACGTTCATTTACCTTTTTCTCGAGCGCGAGGTTCAATTTGTTCAATCGCACAATGCGATAATAGTAGGAAGCAATGATCAAACCAATGAACAAAGCTGATACCATGACGATGAACCACAACTCTGCCCAGAAAGGAGGATGTACTACCATGTTGATTTCTTTGCCGGTACTATTCCAAATACCATCATCGTTGGCAGCTTCCAGTTGAAATGTATAGCGGCCTCCCTTTAGGTTGGAATAGGTGGCAAAGTTCCGCAGTCCTGAAGTGTAGATCCATTCTTTTTGAAATGGGAGCAAACGATAACGGTATTGAACGCCCAAAGGGTTGTTGTAACTAAAAGCTATAAACTCGATGGTAAGCATGCGGTGTTGGTACGAAAGGTCGATCTTGTCCAATTCATTCAACGAAGCTGGCAATACCACCAGTCCGTCCAACTCCTGATTCACCTCAACCGTTCTGCCGAAAATTTTAAGCTTTGTAAAGGCCAGTCGGGGAGGAATTTCATCAGGTAATATGTTTTCAGGAACAAAGCGGTTATAGCCCCAGTCACCTCCAAAATACATTACCCCGTTTTTGTTTTTTAAATAAGCATTTTGGCGAAACAGTTTACCATGCAAACCATCATCGATTGAAAATGTACTGATATTGATGGAATCAGTCTGAGCGACCAGATGGTTGAATTTAAGCAAACCTGCTCCCGTACTGACCCAAAGGTTTTTCTGTTTGTCTTCTAGCAGACCATTAATTCGCAACGATGGCAGTCCTTCGTTAAGACCATAACTGGTAATTTTCTCACTGGTGAGGTCAATATGATACAGGCCCTTGTTGTTTCCCACCCACAGGTTTTCTTCCGAGTCGAGCAACAGGCAACGGATGGTTGAATTAAAAAAATGGGGAAAGACCGGTTCAAAGGAATGAAGGCCGGCGTTGTATCGGAATAAGCCCTCACTGCCTGCACCGGTCCATATTTGCTGCTTCGCATCAATGTATACCGGTTGAACCTCCTGGTCGTGAAAATAGGAGGCAATTTGCTGCCCTTTTTTGAGTACACCGAGACCATGCATGGTTCCAACCCAAACCTGGTTCAACGAATCGATCTGAATCGATTTAATGTAGTCATCGATTAAATCGCTGTTTTGGGTGTGTAGGCGCTGATTGCTTTTAGTCTTCGGATCAATCAGGTGCAGGCCTGAATTATAGGTTCCAACCCATATTTGTCCGTTTTGATCAATGGCAAGTGCTTTGACCGAACTATTCGAAAGTGAATGATAGCCAGTTAATCCTGGCGCAAACCGTTCAAAATTATTGCTGTCATTTTCTTTGAACAGCAGACCAAAATCTTCGGTTCCGATCCACAAATTGCCCTGCTCATCCTCAGCAAAACATGTAATGTTGCTTTTCCCGGCAGATGCGTACCCCTGAACCGGGTTGAAAAATTCGAAGGGTTTTCTTTGAAGGTTGATATAATTCACTCCGCCCGAGTAAGTACCCATCCACATGGTACCCGGCTCATCGATCATTATATCGTACACCGAAGTACTCATCAGACTCGAAACAGGATGCTCCTGATAGGCTTTCCTTACAAAGTGTCCTTCATCGTATAAATAAAGTCCGCCACGGGTGCCGGCCCAAATGCTTCCCCACGGATCCCTGATGATTTTACGGACCCTTAAGGACAGGTTTTGCTCTTCCTCTACATAGAAAATACGGAAGGTATTGTCGGCTTTGTTCAGCGTTGCAATTCCATTGTTCTGGGTACCCATCCATAGGGTGTTTTCATTAAAAGGAAAGAAACACAGAATCTGGTTTTTTTCTTCTGCAGGAAAGGAGGGATCGGTGATTTTTTCAAATTTTTTGTTGCTGAGATGGTAGTTCACCAGCCCCGATTTTTTGGTGCCCAACCACAGCTGGTCGCCATCGGGGCAAAGCGAAAGAATTTGATAGTTCTCTTCTTCGGTCGACAGGGCGCTTAGTTGGTCCTTATTAAAGTCATAAGTGAAGAGCCCGTTATTGGCGCCGATGTAAAAAAGCCCGTTGGGACCGGGTTCAATGGCATAAACACGTTCTACTTTGGGGTGTTGGAGTTGGTTTTGTTGCAGCCCGCACTGCTCAATCTGGTCGTTTTGGTAGTTGTAGCGGAACAAAGAATAGCTTCCGATCAACAGCTGACCATCGGTATTGCTTTTCAGAACGCTAATTTGCGGGGTTCTGGCAGCTTCTCCGGTCAACTGATCGAGCGGATACAATAGCATATCAAAACCATCGTAACGGCAAACCCCGTCGTTGGTTCCAAACCACATAAAGCCGTGTTTGTCTTTTGCAATCGCGTTGACTTTGCTGTTTGGAAGGCCATCTTCCAGAGTTAAATGCCCGATCAACAGATTGGAATAGCGATCAGCTCCTGAAAGCGTATTCGCAAGCAAGGCCAATAGCAAAACAATTAGCCGGTATTTTATACCCATAATCAATAAAAAATTTCCCCAATTGTGATTTCTTGAAAGTACGATAAATTTATCTCAGTGACAATGCTTTTACGATGCTTATGTAATTTTTTTCCATCAAGCAGTATCAAATCGGACTCCGCACAACTTCTGAAGGTGGAATAAGGATGGATGCAAAATTTATTAAAAGTAGCAATGTAAATTACAGTTCGGGGAAGCACATTCTACATGGGCCAGAACAGACTGGTTTGAACGAAATCAGCCCATCGGTGAATATCAGGCTTGGTTTTACCCAAAACCTAGCTAGGTTTCACCTAAAACTAAGCTAGGTTTGACTCAAAACCTAACTAGGTTTCACTCAATATCAAGCTTGGTATTGACCAATTTCAAGCTTGGTTTTGACGAGATTCCTCAATACTGTTTTTTCTTCACAACAATCCACTACTTCGTCGGTTGTCTTATTAAACAGAAAACCATTTATTATGCAATTTCTTATTAAAATTAACGAAGTAAAAACCACCGATGAACTCGAAGGCGCCTGGAGTCTTCCTGACTATAAGGCGCTTTTGAACCGTTTTGACATGCCCGATGCCGACACCATGAAGGACAATGAGTTGAAAGACTTCCTTTATATGGCCATCAACGAATTTGATCCAAGAGAAGCAGCGGCCATCGTTCTCGATTATAAATTGGGTGATCGATTAACAGCGGGCCAGATCGATAACATCTCACTCGAAATGCTGAGTGAAAAAATGGCCGAGAAATATACCGAAATCGACCTGCATAAGGCACTGTTTGAAGTGAATCAGTTATTGTACAAGGCCTACAATGGTAAATTCCCGCACATCCAGGTGAATGTGATCGATTTTGAAATGAAAAGCAAGGACAATGCCGGAATTGAACTGAACAAGGAGTTGGTGCTGAAAGCGCTTGTACACGGACTGTCGGACAATAATTTGCTCCTTCGCCTGCTTGGTGACCAGCTCGAAGGGAAGGTTCCTTTTCCCGAAGCCGAAGGTATTGTTTGGGTGTTAAATGATAAAGGGAGCGATCGTTTCGAAGTGATTACTTCCGAAAAATGGATCACCAGAGAGGAGTTCGTAAAAAGCGAATTTGAATGTGAGGTGATTCCGTATGAAAACGAGGAGGAAGAGTAGGCAAGCTTCGCTGAACCGATCATTTGTTTTTCAAACATAGATACAATCGGGTGATTTGGCATATGTTATAAATCATTTTTGTATCAATACATTGATTTTCTATTATCTTAACGCCGTTATTTGCCTGTTAAGTTATGGAAATCCAAATTCGGGAAGTCAGGTCGAGAAAAGACTTACGTGCCTTTATTTATCTCCCTGAAAAAATACATGCTGGTCATCGCAATTGGGTACCACCTATTTATATGGATGATTGGACGTATTTTGATCCTAAAAAGAACAAATCGTTTAGCCATTGCGACCACATTTTGCTTTTGGCATACAAAGAAAATGTGCTGCTTGGTCGTTGTATGGGCATCATCCATCACGACTACAACAAGCAACACGCCGAAAACGATGTTCGTTTTTCCTTTATTGAAACCTGGAACGATCAGGATGTTTTCGACGCCTTGATTAACTATGTGGCGAAATGGGGAAAAGAAAAAGGAATGGAGCGGCTCGTTGGTCCGCTTGCTTTTTCTGATAAGGATCCGCAGGGTTTTTTAATCGAAGGTTTTGATGAACCCATTGTTATTGCGTCGAACTGCAGTTATCCATACATGACTGAGCTGACTGGAAGGGCAGGGTTTCGTAAAAAAGTAGATCTGGTAGTGTATAAAATACAGATTCCCGATGAGCTCCCTGAAATCTATAGAAAAATTGATATCCGGTTTCAACAAAATCATTCCAATATTAGAATTTTGGAGTTTGATTCACGTCGAAAAATTAAACCCTTGATCAGGCCGGTACTGCAATTAATTAACGAAACGTTTGTCAGCATCTACGGCTTTACGCCCTTCAATGAAAAAGAGATGGACGATTTTGCCAATCGCTACCTCTATTTGATTAACCCCCGCTTTGTGAAAGTTGCAGTAAATGAGGAAGATGAAGTGGTTGGGACAGTAGTTGCCATGTCGGATTTGAGTAAAGGCATCCAAAAAGCCAATGGACGCCTGCTCCCCTTTGGCTTTATCCCTATATTCATGGCTGGTAAAAAATCGAAACAACTAAATCTGATGCTCGGGGCAGTCGATCCCCGATATCAGGGGAGGGGTGTCGATGTGCTTATGGGGATTAAATTGATTCGATCGGCAAAAGCAGAAGGAAAAATGGTGATCGATTCCCATCTCGAGTTGGAGTACAATACCAAAGTACGCGCCGAAATGGAACGCATGGGGGGAGTGGTTTATAAGAAATACCGCCTGTATGAGAAAGAAATCTGAAAATCCTGAGAAAGTTACTGCCTGATTGATTTTGAGCGTGCTTATACACTCCTGCTTAAATAAGCGAAGGATGCCAATGTTGACATCCTTCTGTTTGTTTAGTCTGGATTTCGGCTAGCCCCGATTAAAGAGAACAGGTGCCTGTAATACTGTATACTATTTTCCCGGCCAGGCGCCCGTAAAGGCAGGCTGAGCTGTGGCCAGTCCAAGGGCCTTTTGTACTTTTTCAGGCAATATGGCAGGCGTAAGCAAAGTATCGGCATTCAAACTAAAGTCATTTTGGTCGAAATCGGTAAACACGGCCATGTTGGAGGCGGGGTAGTATTTGCTTTCGCCTTCAAATCCGGGATACAGTGTTTGGAGTGCTGCCGGATCGGAAAGTTGTTCCGAGCAGTTTTCGTTGTTGGCCGGGCTCCAGTGAATCAAGGCTTTGTCGCTGTTGGCTTGCTGGCGTAGGTACAGGTTGTTGTTGAGCTCAGCAAACTGGGGCTTATTCAGTCTTTCGCACATGTCGGCCGGTTGCCATGCAGTCAGCGCCTGGCGATCAATTTTTTCTTCGATATAGAACAGGTTGTTTTTGAAGGTATGCTGGTCACGGGCATCTACGGCCGGACCGGTACGGATGTGCCATCCAAAATGGTCGGCATCGTCGCCTCTGCTATTACGTCCAAAACTGGCCGTGCTGTTCACAAAGGTGTTGTTGTACACATCCACTTTGGAAGAATTCAGGATGAAAGCGCCCTGATCGCAGTTCAGGAACACATTGCCGGCACAGATGGCCTGTGTAGAAATCTCGTAGAAGAAACCACTGTAGTTCGACCAAATGTGTTCTCCCTGCCCGAATTTGTCAACATTTCCGATGTTCTCCACCCAGTTGTTCACAAAAACACCGTCGACATTGCCCACATCGTACCACAAACCGTTGGAGTTGGGATGATCGATGATCAGGTTGTTACGGCAAACCACACGGTGGGTTTGGTTGAATATTTTCACGGCAGCCGGAAAGAAGCCGGTCCAGCGCTCGATATTGTTGTTGGCAAAAATGTTCCATTCGAGCAATACGTCCGACGAGGCTACAAGGTACAGCCCCTCGGTGTTTGAATCTTCAATTTTACAATGGCGCATCACCATGCTGTCGCCAAGGGCAAATACTGCTATACGAAAGCTCTTCGAGAAAGTACAGTCTTCGAATACGGTACCCACAACATCTTTGCCATGTTCTGTTTCGGCTGATATTCCCTGCGGATAATAGCCATCGATGTGGACCATGGTGTCGGGGTACTGGGTAATGGTGAGGCCCCTGAAAACCGGCCCTTTGTTGTCGGCCTGCCTGCCATGTATTTCGGCGGTGGTGCGTACAATGGCTTTACGGAAGGCGGTGATTTCGACCAGTTTTCCGGCCGGGTCGTCAGCAATGTAAATTTCGCCCTTTTCATAATCGACGAAATGGGTTCCTGTTTTGACTTCGGCCATGCTGCCGGCCGATTCAAGAAACTGCCCGTCGATGAAAACACCGTCGTTGTTGAAGCGGTGCAGGGGGGTGTATTTTTCCTCCCGTTCTCGCCGCCACCAGCTTTCGGGACCGGCAGGGAAGAGATGATCCCATTTAATTTTCCAAAGCCCGTCGCTTGTAACTTCCCAGTTTTCGGCCACCAGGGTTCCCTTTAAAACGGGTTGTTCGTTTTGGTAGGCCTGGAAAACAATGCCCTGGTTAAAGGTCAGATTCCCCGTACGGTATTCACCGCCCCGCAGAACAATGGCATCGCCGCTTTGTGCTTTACTAACTGCTGTTTTGATAGTGGCAGGCTGGTTCAGATCGGTGCCCGACGAAGCCGGGTCGCCATTGGGAGCTACATAATAAATGGTACCTGCCACTTCGGGCAAGCTATAGTTTTTTGACTGAGGGCCGTAAAGCGCTTTGTCTTTTTCGGGACCAGTAGAGGTGTTAGCTTGTGGCTCACAGCCGATAAAGGTTATTGCGACCAACATAAGTCCAAGCATGCTGTTGATTGAAAGCTTCTTCATTTAAATCAGATTTGGTAAACAGCATAAATGTAGACAGAAAATAGAGGAGGCTACGGGTTAATATTTTGAAAAATGGGTGGAATAATTGCAAGTTGTCTAAGAAAATGAGAAAATACGATGGGGCGTGGGCAATGAATATTTTTTTTAAAAAAAGATGGTTGCAAACCATTTTCAGGTTTGCAACCATCATCATCTATTATTAACCAGAACAGTTGTTCCGGGCAAACGGATTCTTAATTCCTACTTTGTTAGTTAGACCAACCTCTGTACAATCCTTCTCCTGACTGGCTGTAACCGGCATTTTGTTCAATCAGTCCTTCCGAAAGGTCGATTTGACTTTGAGGTATTGGGAAAAATCCTTTGGTGGCATCATAACGGGCGCTGTATCCATCGGGATGAAGTGCCTCATGAACATCAGCTACTCCAAAATTAAAGACCGCTGCACCTACCTGATCTTCCAGTGCATTTTTAGTGAATTCGGCACCCCAACGTCTCATGTCGTTCCATCTGAGGCCTTCAAATGCGAGTTCATATCGACGTTCTTTCTGAATGTTTTCGAGTGAATAAGCAACAGGTGGCAAATCAGCACGATCTCTTACTTCATTCATGTAGCTTGCATCTTCTTTCAATTCAGACAACATCAACAACACATCGGCAAAACGAATGTAAATTAAGTCGTTGGTATGCGACAACTGGTTATTGTTGGGCGTTTTGTACATCACTACACCATAATCGTGCTTTAAAGCACCGTCTTCGGGATCCCTGGCAGTTACCCCATTGTACTTTTTACCCCAGTAGTTGCTTTCGAGAACAAAGTCCCATTGACCTTTTTGATAGCCTGATGGAGCAACTTCTTTTTCAATATCGATTACCGAAGCCCAGAGTCTTACATCGTTGGGTTCGTCAGCAAGCCAGTCTTCAACCAATGACGAGGGAATTGAGTTCCCTTGTCCCCAGCCACCGGCAAAAGGATAGGTGTTTTCGATATTCTGAAGACCGCGTAGGGCATAGAACAACTGGTAAGTGTTAGAGTAACCCCTGTCGATATCCCATCCTGCAAAATTGGAGAACTGAAGTACAAATACGGATTCAGGATTTCTGGAAACACCATCACTTGCATAAACGATGTTTTTGCCAGTTTCAGCCATGTAATCCTGCATGTACTGATAGTCACCAATAGTAAGCGAGTTGGTATAAGGCCAAAGTGCATGGAAATCTTCCACCAGGTAGTGACCGCTGTTGGCGTAACAATCTTCGAGCCAGCTGATCACGTTTTGTTTAGAAACGCTTCCTCCGCCAGGTAAGGCAATCTCACTTTTGTTATACACACCGGTATAAAACAGGAATGCTCTTGCCATTAATGCCTGTGCAGCCCATTTGGTAACTCTTCCTTCCTGGGTTTCGCTGTAGGGAACATTGGGCAATAACTCAATGGCATTTTTCAAATCGAGTGCAATTTGTCCGTAAATCTCATCGGCTGAAGCCGCAGGCAAATTCACGTTTTCGGTAGTGACCTTTAATGGCACTTCATTGAAAATAGTATGCAACTGATAGAAATACCAGGCTCTCAGAAACATGGCTTCTCCTGTAAATTGATTTTTCTTTGCAGGGCTTACCACCTCATCACCAAGTAAAGGCATATTTTCGATGGCAAAGTTCGCTCTGTGAACTCCCTGATACAGGACAGTCCATGAATGCAATAACATTTCGTTGTCGGAAAACTGGAAAGTTTCGTACGACTGTGCCTGGATGTCGTTCATACCACCGCCACCAAGTTTGTCATCGCTGGCAACTTCCCAAATGAAGAAGGGACTTCTGTCAACCTGATGCTGCAGGTTGTTCATAATGGTATAAATACCGGCCATCATTTGCTCAGCATCTGCTGAGGTTTGCGGAAAATTGGCCGAGGTTTTATCGGTCAGAGGATCAGTGTCAAGAAAGTCTTCACATCCCCAAAGCAATAAACCAGCTATAAAAATATATATTAATTTCTTCATAGTAATTCAGATTAATGGATTAAAATTTAAGATTGATACCAATAAGGTAGGTACGGGGAGAAGGATAGAATCCTAAATCGATACCTGACACAAAGGGTTGTTCGTCGCCATAACCCACTTCCGGATCCATTCCTGAATACTTGGTAAAGGTCATCAGGTTACGTCCGGTCAGGTATAAACGAGCCTCTCCGAAAGGTAAACCTGGCATCACATTTTTGAAATCGTAACCAACAGTGAGGTTTTGGATTTTCACAAAATCACCATCTTCGATATAAATTTGAGAAATGTTGATTCTGTTGGTCGTATTACCGGCCGACATACGGGGTAATTTATTGGATGTTCCATCACCAGTCCAGCGATCTAAAATATCTACCGTGTAGTTATGGAATTCATTGTCGGCAAATGAACGGTAGGAGTTCAGGATTTGATGTCCAAAGGCACCTTTACCGGTCAGGGCTAAATTAAATCCTTTGTATTCAAAATTGAGTCCAAATCCAATTCTGAAATCAGGATGAGGATTACCAATCATGGTTTTATCGTCGGGAGTAACGGCATTGTCGCCGGTTTGATCAACAAAGATGACATCACCTGGTTGTGGGGTTTCCTGAAGGAAGCCTTTTGTCCAGCTGTCGATTTCTGCCTGGTTTTGGAATACTCCGGCGGTTTCGTATCCATAGAAATAGCCTACGGGGAATCCGGTTTCAACACGCCAAACTGGATCTGTTCCCTGAGAAATAATGCTTCCATTGCTTTGAATAAAGCCGGATGCATTACCTAAACGGGTCACTTCGTTGGTTTGTTTTGTCATGTTGATATGGGCTCCATATTTGAAATCACCAATCTTATCATTCCAGCGTACTGCTGCTTCAATACCTTTATTCATGATATCACCACCATTGTAGTAAGGTGCCTGTGCGCCAAAAATGGCTGGCAGCGGTTGACGAACCAACCAGTCTTTAGTGGCTTTGGTATAATAATCGACAACTAACTGAAGACGTGAATCAAGGAAGTAAGCATCGATACCCAGGTCGAATTGTTCTGAGGTTTCCCATGATACATCGGGGTTTGGCAGAATTGCAGGATAACCACCCAGTTGCATCACACTACGGTCGGTGCCAAAACGATAATTGTTGTCTTTATCGAAACCAACAAGTGCCAGGTATTGGAAGGGGTCAATATCGGAGTTACCATTTTGTCCCCAGCTGGCTCTTAATTTCAGAAAGTCGATGGCATTATTATCTTTCAGGAAATTTTCTTCAGACAGTACCCAGCCTGCTGAAAGCGATGGGAAGTAGCCCCAGCGGTTGCCTCTTGCAAAATTGGAAGAACCGTCAGCTCTCATTACAAGCGTTAACAAATACTTTTCGCTGAAGTTGTAGTTGATCCTGCCAAAGAAGGAAGCTAACTGTCCAAAGCTTAAAGGGGCACCTCCAATCGAAGTGACACCTGTGGTTAAACCATCGGTATTGTCAAGATAGGCATGTTCAAAACCCAGGAAGGTTGGATTGGCGTTCACTACTCTCATTGTACTTCCCAATCCCCATTTTTCGATCGATTGACCTACCAGAACATCCAGGTTGTGGTTTCCTGATTTATAAATATAATCGAGGGTATTTTCAAGCGTCCAGCTATGGCCTGAACCAGCTGACTGCTCAATTCGTCCGGGACTTAGTGAAACGTCACCTGCCAGATTGTAGGCAGGCTGATAACTGCGGTAGCTGTTGGCATTCATTCTGTAGCCATAGCTGCTTTTGAAAATCAGATTTTTTACCGGCTGTATCTGCAGATAGGCATTGCTGTTAATGTTGTAATTGCGGCCATCGTTCATACCTCTGTTGAGGTGCATTTGTGCGAGCGGGTTATAAATCCTTGATGACAAACCAGACAAGCCTGAAGCATCCAGGTCGTCGGAAGCATAATATTCTCCGGCTTCATTATAAACGGGTACCAGTGGGTTTCCTACCAGCATGTTGCGTACGTCGTTCCAGTACATACCACCAATGGCAATACCCCCTTTTTCGCTATAGCCGTAATTAAAAGTCTGGCCTACTTTTATCACTTCCAGATTGTTTTTCTCGTAAAGTACATGGTCGCTGTTTAAGCGTGCAGTGTATTTTTCGAAACTGGGTTCAACAGGCTTTCCAAAAACACCTTCCTGTGAAGAATAAGTGAAACCCATTGAAAAAACAGACTGATTGGAGCCTCCGGTAATGTTGACGGCATGTTGCTGAATAGGCGCATTTTTATTGTATGCTTCTTCCATCCAGTTGGTGCCGTTCCATTGTCCGCTTTGAATTTTTTGATACAATTCAGGAATTGCAGCTGCAAAGTCAATTGGATCTCTGCCCGAAACGGTTCTTTCTTCATTGTAGATTTCCATAAACTGAGAAGCATTCAACGTTTGAGCCAGATTTTCAATCTGCTGAACACCATAATAACCATCGTAGCTTACCTGTGTTTTACCTACACGACCTTGCTTGGTGGTAACCAAAATAACACCGTTGGCTGCACGAGATCCATAAATTGCAGCCGAAGCAGCATCTTTTAGGATGTCGATCGATTCAATATCTGCAGGGCTCAAATTATTAATGTCTCCACCTGCCACACCGTCGATTACATACAAAGGCTGTGAATTACCAATGGTACCCAGACCACGAATATTCACTTTATAGCCTTCTCCGGGCATACCGGAATTTTGTACAATGTTAACACCGGGTGACTGACTTTGAATTGCTTCCAAGGCCTCACTGGTGCTTTGTTGCATAAGATCATCACCACTTACATTTAAATTGGCACCGGTTGTCAGTTTCTTTTTCTGAACACCGTAGCCAATTACAACAACCTCATCCAAATCTTTGAGGTCGTCTCCAAGTACTACATCAATGCGGCTTTGATCGCCCACTACTACTTCTTTTGTTTGTCTTCCCACAAAAGAGTAGAGCAGGATTGATTCGGGACCATTTACCTTAATGGTGTAATTTCCATCAACATCGGAAATTATTCCATTGGTTGTGCCCTTTTCAACGACAGTTACTCCGGTCATTGGAGAACCGTCTTCGTCTGTAATCGTACCGCTAACACTTACCTGTGCAAAGGTAACGATACTCACAAACAGACTCATGATTAATAACAACACTCTTTTCTTCATAGTCATAGGTTCATAGAATTAAGTTTAATAATTAATAGTATTAAGTTTAATAATTATAAGAGGTTAATTAAAAAATCAGTGTTGATAATAAATTAAAGAACGTTGAAGTACTCATCCATTCATGAGTAAGCGGCTGGTTGGTATATGTCTGCTCTTATTGAATAAATTGATGTTTAGTTGAATTACCCTCATTTATATTACGAATGAGGTATGCTTGTTTTATTTCCATGCAATCGCCGCAGTAGTTTAATTATATAGCCATACAAAGCTATTGAAGAAAAATTAATTCAAATAATTAATAGTCAACTATTTAAGCTGATTGCAATTTTTTTATACTCTTTGAATAAAAAATTCCTCTTTTGTGTTTTTTGGAATATGTTGTTGAATAAAAAAGTGGAGACGATGAATGTAACATGCAGTAAATGAATATAAAAAGTAAGTACTTGAAGCATGGGGCTATCTTTTTTTCACCCTTTAATTACGAATTTATACTACATGCTGCGGTGTTATTCATCAATATTATGTAATGGATAATTAGTAAATTACTTTTTATGTACTTTTGGTTTTGTGATCGGTTAAAAAATGAAGTGGCTTTCCGCGTTTATTTTCTATTTTTACTGCAATTGCTCATATTAATTATTCAATGAACTGAACAGGTGATGCTGACTCCCTATTTTAAAGTTTTATTTTGCTTACTCATATTGCTACCTGCGCAAAAAGCAAAGGCGGTCGATCATAAATTTTACAGTATCAACCAGCACTTTGGAATATCGATGCGTGAAGCCAATTCAGTTTGTAAAGATGATGAAGGTTTTATCTGGGGAGCATCCAAAACCGGTATTATCAGGATTTCGGGCGACGATTACCGGCTTTATCAGCTGCCTTATGAAACCGTCAATATCATTTCACTTGAACTGGTTTACCGTAATCGTCAGTTGTATGCATTCACAAACAACGGTCAGGTGTTTATGTATGACCCGGTCAATGATCGATTTGAAATTAAGATGAACCTTAGCCGCGTGCTTAACGACAACCATTTAAGTATGACGGCCATGGTGCTCGATGAAACAGGTGTCGATGGCTGGTTGGCTACCACCAACGGACTTTACCGAATGATGAACGACAGTATTCGCTCTGTTTCTGATCTTAGTACAACAATTTACGACATGATTGGTTATGGCGACCGGGAGCTGATTTTGGCAGAAGAGCTGCAGTTGAAGCGATTCGATAAAAAAAGTGGCCAATCGTATCAGCTTTGTGAGCTGGACGCGCACTTAAACGGAAGAGTCTCCGATTTGTTCCTCGACAAAGCCAGTCAGCGCTTGTGGATAGGCACATTAGCCAATGGTTTGTTTTATTTCGACCTGGGTGAGCAGAAAATGCAAAAACTTTCGGTGTTCCCAAATCAACCCATCATGGCCATCGAATGTTTGACCGATTCAACACTTCTGGTAGGTGTTGACGGGCAGGGGCTTTGGGAGATTGACCGAGACAACGGGACCATGCTGAAAGTTTACAAGGAAGATGTTGATAACCCCAATTCACTGAACGGTAATGGCGTTTATGACATTTTTTGCGACGATCAGGAACGGGTGTGGATTTCGACCTATACAGGGGGGATTGCTTATTTTGATCTGAATCCGGGTGTGGTAAATCAAATCGCTCATGTTGCCAACCAAAGCCAATCGCTGGCCAACAATAATGTAAACGATTTAATAGAGGATAAAAGAGGAAGACTTTGGATGGCCACCAATAATGGAATCAGCCGCTTCGATCCGCTAATACAGCAATGGGATCATTTCTATGTTAATGAGCAGGAACAGGCACAGGTTTTTCTTACCCTCTGCGAAGATAATGAGGGCAGAATATGGGCGGGGAGCTTTTCTTCGGGCGTGTATGTACTCGATAGTGAAAATGGTAAACAGCTGGAGCATTATTCTCAGCAGGTTGAAAATTCACCTTTCATCAACGACTATGTTTTCGATATTTTTAAAGACAGCGGGGGAGATCTTTGGATCGGGGGAATCAATCGTGAGGTGATCAGGTATCAGGCAGCGAAAGACTTGTTTCAAAAATATTCGGTTCAACCCATTTACGTGCTCGATGAGCTGAAACCCGGAAAAATGTTGTTTGGATGTACTTACGGACTCATCCTGTCGGACAACGAAACGGGAATGACAAGCCCGCTTGTTGCTGGCTGTTTGGTACACGACGTGCTGGTGCACGATGCCAGGGTATGGATTGCAAGCAGCGGCGAAGGGCTCATGTTGCTTGATCCCGATACCGGTGAAACGGAACACTTTACTGTTGAAAACGGCCTGCCATCGAATTTTGTTAACAGCATCCTGTTTTACGATGGCTACTTGTGGCTGGGCACCGAGAACGGACTATGTCGTTTCGACCCTGTTAATAAGCTGGCTCATGTATATACCTCTGTTAATCTTTTATCGGGAACCTCGTTCAACAGAAATGCTGCTTTAAAACTGAAAAACGGACAACTTGCCTGGGGAACCAGTGCAGGGGTGTTGGTCTTCGATCCTGCCAAACTGCAGGAACCAGCACCTGCGGGAGAAATATTCATACAAGATATTACCATTGCCGGCCGATCGGTGCGCGAAATGGATGAATTCGATCTGAAACAACCGGTAAACGAGCTACAAACCGTCAGTCTGCATTATAATAAGAATACCATAGCGCTTGAATTATTGCCACTGGGGGCTGTGTCTGGTGCCCGCTTTTCATGGAAAATGGAAGGAATTGATGAAGACTGGACCTCTCCGGCCAGTCAGCGCATTGTAAGTTATGCCAACATTAAAGGCACCGAAAATGTATTGCAAATCAGAATGTACGATGGTTCAATGAATAAGCTGCTTGCCCAACGCTCCTTACTCATCAGGGTAATACCGCCTTTTTGGGCAACACCCTGGTTTCTTGTCATTCTTTTTCTGCTAATTTCACTGGTCATCTACTTTGTTTTTTGGTACTATATTGGTTTGTTGAAACAACGCCATGCAGAGGAAAAGGTACGTTTCTTTACCAATACGGCACACGATCTTCGTACCGCTTTAACCTTAATTAAAGCACCAATCGATGAATTGAACAACGAAGCGCAGCTTTCAGAAAAAGGACGTAATAACATTGCTCTGGCCGGCGATCAGGCACATCGCTTGTCGGCAGTGGTATCGCAACTAATGGATTTTCAAAAGGCCGATGTCGGAAAGGCGCAGCTTCAACCTGTAACATGCGATTTGGTAAAACTGGTAAAGCAGCGAATTGATTCATTTAAACCGCTGGCACGTAAAAGGCGGGTTGATATTTCCTTTTTAGTGAGCGAAAATGAGTTTTTTACGGCGGTCGATGTGGTTAAAATGGAAAAGATCATTGACAATCTGATATCGAATGCTGTAAAATATGCCTTCCCCGAAACAACAATAGAGCTTGTATTGAAGTGGAACAATACAAAATGGAACCTGGAGGTGAATGACCAGGGTATCGGAATCAGCAAGAAAGCGCAACAGCAATTGTTCAGGGAGTTTTACAGGGAAGAAAATGCAGTGAACGCCCGCATGGTGGGCTCGGGCATTGGACTTATTCTGGTGAAAAATTATGTACAGCTGCATGGAGGCAGTGTTTCGTGTGAAAGTGAGCAAAACAAAGGTTCCAGTTTTCGAATTGAAATTCCCTGCCTTAAAACGGAAAACAAGGCAACAGACCAGGTGCCGGATGAGCTCACCGCTAGCAGTCATTTTAGTTCCGATCTTTATAATCAAAGATTGGAAACTTACGATCGGCAAGCCCCGGGTGAATTTAGCATTTTGCTGGTAGAAGACAATGATGAATTGTTGCGTTTTATGCAATCGAATCTTGCAGACGAGTTCACAGTGGCTACCGCCACAGATGGAACGGCTGCACTCGAAATGATCCGGAAAAATATGCCTGACCTCGTTGTTTCCGATGTGATGATGCCAGGTATGGATGGCTTTGAATTGTGTAGTAACTTGAAGTCATCCTTCGATACATCACACATTCCGGTGATCATGCTAACTGCTCTTTCAGAAAAATCGGATCACCTGCATGGCCTAGGCCTGGGAGCCGACGATTACCTGACCAAACCATTCGATATGTCGTTGTTAAGGCAAAAAATCAGGTCGATGATTCATAACCGGAAACGGGTCAGTGAAAAAGCACTGAAAATGATCAGGGGAAATGATGAAGGTCAGCTATTGGATAATGAATTAAATGATCAGTTTCTGAAAAAAATGCTGAAACTGGCAAAAGAGAATATAGCCAATGGTGCTTTCAATAAAGAGGTCTTTGCCTCTCAAATGAATGTAAGTCCTTCGTTGCTTTACAAAAAGGTGAAGGCGCTCACCAATCAGTCTCCCAGTGAATTTATCAGGGCGGTACGAATGGATGCTGCCCTTGAATTGCTTCAATCGGGAAAGTACAACGTAACTGAAGTAAGCGAGATGACTGGTTTTTCGAGTATTGCTTATTTTAGTACCGTCTTTAAAAAGCATTTTGGTAAATCGCCAACCGAAGTGTAAACTCATCTTGTAAGATCCTTTTTCCAGCTGGCAGCGCTGTATATGTTCAATTTTATAAATCGAATGTCTATTATCTAAAACAGCTGCCGCCAATGCTACTTATCTTTACCTTCGAAGCAAGGCACAGGCAGCAATGACGAATCGTTGCCAGCGCTTAATCAATACCTCGATATGAGAACTCTTTTGATGAAGAAGCTATTTGTATTTGTACTGATTATTTTTGGATCGACCGGACTGACAACAGCACAGGACCTGGCAGTAGTGTTGGAAGCCGAACAGGCTGAACTGGGAACGGATTATGAAAGCGTTGAAGAAAACGACATCATTTACGTAAGACCGGGCAGCGATTTGATCGATGGATCTTTTCCCGGTGATGATGCAAAGATGATCACTTTCACCGTCACTTTCACCGAAGCCGGAAACTGGCATTTGTATGCAAAAATCAGGGTAGGAAGCGGAAACTATAACGACGACAGTTTTTTTCTGGCCAGGGATTTTGGCCTCGCTTCACCGGTCAATGCCGACGACTGGCATGTTGTAAACGGGCTGGTGCCTGTTGGACACACCCAAGCTGACGAGGTGGTTACGGGTGCCGGGGATGCCGGTCAATCGGTTTGGAAATGGGTCAATATTTCAGCATTCATCAATGCTCAATCACCATTAAGTTATCAGGTGGATGAGCCCGGTGCCACCTTACATTTTAGAATAGGGGCACGAGAGGATGGTCTCGATTTCGATAAAATTGCTTTTGGGAAAGCTGCCTTGCTTTATACTGTGGAAAACCTTGAAAAAGGTGAAGCTGGATCAGAAAAGGAAACCGGAGGAGACGACGATCTTCCCGAAGAAGCTTTCTCGCAGGTCAAAACGTTTATTAACCCCATTCTGCCCGGCGATCATCCCGACCTGACCTTGTTGAAGGATGGAGATGATTTTTACGCCTGTGGTTCTCATTTTCATTTTACGCCTTATCTGGCCTTGTTGCATTCGACCGACCTGGTTCACTGGAAAGTATTAACAAGAGTGGTTCCCTCCGACTGGAGCGGATTAATCAGCGACGCCCCTCAGGCCGGAACCTGGGCCGGAGTGATCACTTATTTCTATGATTCGTTCTGGATGTATTTTTCGAATACAGCGGGCGGAGGACAGTATTTCTGCAAAGCAGCTCAGCCCGAAGGTCCCTGGAGCACGCCTGTTAAAATGAGAACCACTTCAACAACCGGACCGGTAGGATACGATAATTCCGTATTTGTCGACGACGACGGGCGACCTTATATGTTGATCAAACCAGGTCAGCATGTGAACCGAATTCAGGAAATCGGTACCGATGGCCATCTGAAAGGAGAAGCGTTGATACTCGACTGGGTAAATGCCAACGGAGAATACAGCTGGGCCGAAGGACCGGTGATGTGTAAGCGCAATGGCTGGTATTATTATTTTGTAGCCGGCAATGTGTATGGCGGGCAGTATGTACTGCGCTCGCGAAGCCTTAGCGACGACCCTGCAAGCTGGGAGGCCATGGGTTCTTTCTTCGGGAATGTAAGTGATCCCGAAGTTACTTTTCGTTCACCCAACCACATAGCTCAGCCTTTTCAGCTCGATGACGGAAGCTGGTGGACCATTTCGCACAGCTACGAATCATTGGGAAATGATAACTGGAACGGTCAGGGGCGCCAGGGCATGCTCCATCAGGTGATCTGGGATGAAAATGGTAAACCTACCGGAAAAGCTCCCACAAGCACTCCCCAGTTGAAGCCCGATCTTCCTAAATCAGGTATTCCATGGAAAACACCCCGTTCGGATAATTTTGAGAAAGAGAACATCGAACTGACCTGGCATTTCATGAACCGCAATGCAGCTGCCCGATACAGTTTAAACGAAAAAGCGGGATGGCTTACCCTCGATCCGGGAAGCAGTAAAACACACATTTTGCACAAAGAAGCCCGTCATCACTATACCCTGATCACCAGTGTCGATTTTAATGCCACCGCTCAGGGAGAGGAAGCCGGAATTTATCTGACCAACGGCAACGAATCGGTAACAGCCGAGCTGTATTCTGGTTTTAATGAGAAGAAAATCATCGGCTTCCGATTTGGAAATACCAAATATGAAGTTGAAAACACAATGGGAAATGTAGTATGGCTCAAGGTATTTCGTTACGGGCATCAGCTGGCCGGCTTTTATAGCTCGAATGGTATTAAGTGGCATCAGGTTGGCAGTGCCATATCGGTAACAGCGCTCGATAAAGGGCAGGAAAATTACAATTGGTGGGTGGGAACCAGCAACGGCCTGTATGCCGCCCGTAAAAAAGCCCATTTCGACAAGTATGCCTTTAAGGATGGTTTTTCGGTACTGCCGATAGTAGGATACAACAATTATTTTGGATTGGAGAGCACGGGTACAGGCTCGAATACCGGGATGATCAACACCAGCGACAAGGGCGGCTGGCTGCTTTTTGCAGGGGTCGACCTGGGGGAAGACGACAGGCTGCCCGTACGCGTTGAAGTGGCTGCAACAGCAACAGCCGAAGGAACACTCGAGTTATGGGTTGATGACCTTGAAAACGAAGGAACACTGATTACAACAATCGATGTTAAGCCAACGACAGGAGGCAGTCAGGCCTGGGAAAAATTCAGTGCCGATGTCAGCAATTTAAGCGGACAGCACGATGTGTACCTGCGCTGGAAGGGCCCGGCCAGATCGATTAATGTGCGAACGCTTCAGTTTTTTGCCGATGAATCGTTTTATACGGGCATCGGTGAATTACAAAGTTTACCTCAATGGAAAAGCTATCCTAATCCGTTTATTCACAGCTTTAGCATCGAAACGGAGGTCGAAGAGGCAGCTTATTCTATCTACGCCCCCGACGGGAAGCAGATGGAAGCGGGGATAATCAAAAACAGCCATCAGCAGTTGGGCCATAGGCTTCAGGCAGGCATCTATTTTCTGATCTGTCAATCAAAGGTCGAAAAAATAATCAAACTAAAGTAAAACAATGTATAGCAGAGGCAACACCATGCGTATTCTATTTTTCATTTTATTGAGTTCTTTTGTTTTCGGTGCCAGGGCCCAGGTGCTTCGCGTCGACATGAGTAAAAAACACCAAATAATCAGAGGATTTGGAGGGATTCATATTAACTCGTGGACCGGACAGACCATGACGGACGACATGCAGGAAAAGGCTTTCGATAATGATCCGGGTGAGATCGGACTGAGTATTTTCCGTCTTCGGATCGATCCCAATTCGAACCGGTGGAGTGATGAACTGCCACTCGCACAATATGCCATCAGTCAGGGGGCTAAAGTATTTGCCTCACCTTGGAATCCACCTTCGCATATGCGTGAAATATTACGGCAAACCAATGATTATACCGATTACGTGTTATTGCCTGAATTTTACGACGACTATGTTGAGCATTTGAACGCTTACATTGCATTTATGGCCGATCACGGGGTTCCGCTTTATGCCATTTCGGTACAAAACGAACCCGACTGGCATGGCTGGACCTGGTGGGAACCCGCGCAGATGCTCAACTTTGTAAGAGAACATGCCGACGACATTAACTGTAGAGTAATTGCACCCGAATCGCTGGGCTACGTCCGTAAGATGATTGATCCGTTGTTGAACGATTCGCTGGCCAATGCCAACATCGATATTTTAGGAACGCATTTATACGGTACTCCAAAGGCCAATATTTATTATCCTCTGGCCCTTGAAAAGGCAAAGGAAATATGGATGACAGAACATTTATACGGAAGTGGCAGCCCGTCGGAAAATACCTGGGCCCTGGCCTTGAAGGTGGCCGAGGAAATTAACACCTGCATGGATGCCGGAATGAGTGCTTTTGTGTACTGGTACATCCGGCGTTTTTACGGGCTCATTAACGACGATGGAAACATCACCGACAAAGGCTATGTATTCAGCCAGTTTTCAAAATTTATCCGCCCCGGCGCCTTTCGCGTTGAAGCTGATCTTGCTTCGTTGGCCGGTGTTTCGGCAACGGCCTACGAAAGTGATTCGGGCCTGGTAATGGTGCTTGTTAACAACAACAAGACTGCTGTCGATTTGCAGTTTGTTCTTGAAAACCTTCCTACGGGGATCGATACCCTTCATTTGTTTACCACTTCATCAAAAAAGAAAGTGAGCAATGAAGGTGCTTTTGAACTTGCTTCGGGCGTTTTTTCTGCCACACTTGAACCATACAGTATCAGTACTTTTACAAGCGATGCATCTAAAGGTGGTCGGCAGGGTAATCTGCCGCCAGTGGCCTTTGCCGGTGACGACCGCATTGTGGACGACCTTCAGGGAACTGGTGTTCGCCTGACGCTGAGTGCTGCGGAAAGCAGTGATGCCGATGGTGAAATTGTGAAGTATTCGTGGTCGGCCAATGGATATCAGCTGACGAGCAACAAAGAACTCGAAGTGGAGCTGGGGATCGGAACCTTCTCATACGTGCTTACCGTGACCGATAACGATGGAGCCAGCTCCGGCGATACCATTCATCTTACCGTTCAGAGTCCCTACAATACCCGGGTATGGCTCGAAGCCGAATGTACCGGGGTAGGTGATAACTGGAAAACAATAAAGAAAGTAAGTGCATCAAACGGAGCCTATCTCACCGTTACACCGGGGGTACAGGCCACCGCTGCTCCTTCGTCGAACAGCAGCGATCATTTGGTGTATTCCTTCCATTTGCCCGAGAACGGCTACTATAAAGTGTGGGGCAGGGTACTCGCTCCCACGCCCGATGATGATTCTTTCTGGGTCAGAATGGATGAGGGTGACTGGACCAACTGGAATGGCATTGTTGGTGGTGGTACCTGGCAGTGGGACGATGTGCACAACCAGGCTGATAACAATCCAATGGTGTATGAGCTGGATAGCGGGATGCATACACTTACCATTTGTTACAGGGAAGATGGAGCAGCCATCGATAAAATTTACCTGAGCAATACCGGAATTCAACCCGCAGGCATGGGCGACGAGGCCTTTAATTGCACCGAAGAACCCAACAGTGTTTACCGGCTGGTGGAAGCAGAAAGTGTTAAACTATTTCCCAATCCGGCAAAATCTGATTTTACGGTGGAAAGTGAGCTGTTGTTCAGTACACTCGATGTTTTCAACATAAACGGACAACGTGTTTTTTCCCGGTCGTATCACCAGGGATGCAGACGCGATTTTATTTCCCATAAGTTTGAGCCGGGGGTATACCTGGTGCGCTTATCGACTGATGAGTGGTCGGTACAGAAGCAACTGTTGGTAGGCGATTTGTAGTTTCAATTTAAAAGATCATTAACTAAACTAATGAATATGTTAGCAAAAATGAAGTATCCGATCCTGAACAATAAGTGGAGTACGCTTGCAGTTATTCTTCCGGTGGTTCTTTTTTCTTGTAGTTCAGGTACAAAACAGGATTTGCCTGATGCTCCGTCAACGGCTTTCTTCGATGAGTTCAGTTACAAGGGGCACGACGACTTTTATGAGAATCATCCCCTGACAAGCGATGATCAGTACTACAATCCCATTCTTCCGGGCTGGTATTCCGATCCCAGTATTTGTACCAATGGCGAAGATTATTTCATGGTCACTTCCACCTTTGTGAATTTTCCGGGTGTTCCCATTTTTCACAGCAAAGATCTGGTGAACTGGAAACAAATTGGACATGTGCTCGACCGTGAATCGCAGTTGGTGAACATGATTGGCCAGCATACCAGCGGTGGTATTTTTGCCCCTGCCATCGAGTACAATCCCCACAATCAAACGTATTACATGATTACGACCAATGTGGGGGCCGGCAACTTCTTTGTGAAAACCAAAGATCCCTTTTCTTCGTGGTCCGACCCGATTCGTCTGCCCGATGTGGGAGGCATCGATCCTTCCTTCTTCTTTGATGACGACGGGAAAGCCTACATTGTAAACAACGATGAGCCGCCGGGAGAAGCAGAATACGATGGACACCGGACCATCCGCATTCGTGAGTTTGATGTGGAGAACGACCGAACCGTGGGTGAAAACAAGATCCTGGTCAATAAGGGAGTTCGTCCCGAGGAAAAACCAATCTGGATTGAAGGGCCTCACCTTTACAAAATTGAAGGAAGTTATTTTCTGATGTCGGCCGAAGGTGGTACCGGTCCCGATCATTCGGAAGTGATCCTGCGTGGCGATTCACCCATGGGGCCCTTTATTCCATGGGAAAACAATCCTATTCTTACCCAGCGTCATCTCGATCCATCGCGCCCGAATCCGATCACTTGTGCCGGTCATGCCGATTTGATTCAAACACCTCAGGGCGATTGGTGGGCTGTGTTTTTAGCCTGTCGTCCAATTGAAGGAAAATTTGAAAACCTGGGGCGCGAAACCTTCCTGATGCCCGTGCGCTGGAGTGCCGATGGCTTTCCCTATCTTACCACCGGTGAGGAAGTGATCCCGATGATTGGCAGCAAACCCGGTGTGAAGCGCGCAGAGGAAGTAAGCTTTGGTAACTTTGAAAAGACAGATCATTTCGATTCTAACGAGCAGGGACTCGAATGGATGACGATGAGAACTTCAGCCTTTGGTTTGTATTCTCTCGACGATTATCCCGGCTATCTTGCACTAAAGTGTGGCACTGCAAAGGCCAGTGAAAAAGAAACACCTGCTTTTGTTTGCCGACGCTTGCAACATCATCAGTTTACGGTTACTAGCACCATGGTTTTTCGTCCTGAAACTGAAAATGAGAAGGCAGGTCTGCTCATCTACAAGGATGAAAGCCATCATTATTTCATGGGCTTGCGAAAAAAAGGTGAAAGTTTTGAGCTTTTCCTTGAAAAAACGGGCAAGAAAGGCAATGAAATCCTGGCTGCAAAAGCATTGAATAAAAACATTGTTCCACTGAAACTGAAGATCAGTTCCAATGGAAAGGACTTTGCTTTTTCTTATTCGGAGAATGGAAAAAAATGGGAAATGCTGGCAGAAAATATCGATGCCTATCATTTGTCGACTGCCAACTCCTATGGCTTTACCGGAACTACCATTGGGATGTATGCCGTGAAATAATGGCTTGATGAAAATATTTTAAAAAGGAATTTTTAGATTAGATTGTTTTTTATAAAGGGCGATGGCTTTGGTTGAACACCAGTGCTTATCGCCCTTGTTTTTGTTTGACAGTGATGGGTAATTCTGAGCGCCTGACGGATTTCTATTATCGATTATCGAATTATGACAAGTAGCTTTCTTTGTATTTTTGTAACATTATGGCCGCATTTTCAAGTTGATTATTCACTAACTATTGATATCAGATTATGAAACACTCAATTATTTTCGTATTGGCATTAATGCTGTCAGGCTTTGTATCCATGGCAGCTGATGTTGACTATTGGAAGGATCCAAAGGTAAACCAGCTGAACCGGCTGCCGATGAACACCGATTTCTTTGCTTTCGAATCGGAAGATGCCGCCATGCACCTTGAAAGAGCAGCATCGGAGAACTACCTTTCGCTGAGCGGAACCTGGCGTTTCAACTGGGTGGAACATGCCTGGCAACGCCCCAACGATTTTTACACGACCACTTACGACGACAAAGACTGGGGAAGCATGCCGGTACCCGGCATGTGGGAACTGAATGGTTATGGCGACCCCATCTATGTGAATGCCGGTTACGCCTGGAGAAATCAGTATCGTCACAACCCGCCACTGGTACCCGAAGAAAACAATCATGTGGGGACTTATCGCCGTACCATTGATATTCCGGCCAATTGGAAGGACAAAAAGATGGTGGTCCATTTCGGTTCGGTGACCTCAAATATTGCACTGTACGTCAACGGAAAATTTGTTGGCTACAGTGAAGACAGTAAGCTGGAAGCTGAATTCGATCTCACTAAATACCTTCAAACAGGTAAAAACCTGATTGCTTTTCAGGTATTTCGCTGGTGCGATGGTACTTATCTTGAGGATCAGGATTTTTGGCGCTTCTCAGGAGTTGGCCGCGATGTTTATATATATGCCACAGAAAAGAACCATATCCGTGATATCAGGCTAACACCCGACCTGGTTGATAACTATCAGAACGGAACCCTCGATGTTGAAATAGCACTCGAAGGAAAGGGCAGTGTTGAACTGAAACTGATGGATGCAGCAGGAACGGTGGTGGCCGAGAAAACACTCACAGGTAAAGGCGCCTTAACAACTTCGCTGGAGGTAGAACAGCCGGAAAAATGGAGCGCCGAAAATCCTTACCTGTACCGCTTACTGGCCAGCCTTAAAAATGGAAATAATACACTGGAAGTCGTTCCCCTGAATGTCGGTTTCCGTAAGGTGGAAATGAAAAACAGCCAGCTACATGTCAATGGTCAGCCCATTCTGATTAAGGGCGTCAACCGTCATGAGCTCGATCCCGACGGAGGTTATGTGGTGTCGCGCGAACGAATGATGAAGGATATTCAGCTGATGAAACAATTCAATGTAAATGCCGTGCGTACCAGTCATTATCCCAATTCCAGTTTGTGGTACGACCTGTGCGACCAGTACGGAATTTACGTAGTGGCCGAAGCCAACGTAGAATCGCATGGTATGGGCTATGGCGAAAATACCCTGGCCAAAAATCCGGCCTACGACCTTGCACACATGGAGCGCAATCAGCGCAATGTCCAGTGCCAATACAATCATCCTTCGGTCATCATCTGGTCACTGGGGAATGAAGCCGGTTTCGGGCCTAATTTTGAAGAAGCCTACCGATGGATCAAAGCCGACGACAGCTCGCGCCCGGTGCAGTATGAACAGTCGCGTCAGAACGAATATACCGACATTTTCTGTCCCATGTATTACCGCTATGGCAGTAGTGAGGACTATGCAAGCAGTAATAAAGACAAACCACTCATACAGTGTGAATATGCGCATGCCATGGGTAATTCGATGGGCGGCTTTAAGGAATACTGGGATTTGATCAGAAAATATCCGCTGTATCAGGGGGGCTTTATCTGGGATTATGTCGATCAGAGCATACGCTGGAAAAATAGCGAAGGGCTTGAAATTTATGCTTATGGCGGCGATTTCAATCCATACGATGCTTCCGACAACAATTTCCTGAACAATGGTCTGATCAGTCCCGACCGGGTACCGAATCCTCATTTTTATGAAGTAGCCTATTTTTACCAATCGGTATGGACCAGCCCGGTCGATTTGACAAAGGGCCTGGTTGAGGTGTACAATGAGTACTTCTTCCGCGATCTTTCTAATTTCTACCTCGAGTGGGAACTGGTAGCCGATGGCAAGGTAATGCGTACCGGCATTGTTTCCGATTTAAAGGTCGGTGCACAGCAGAAAGAGACGGTTGATTTAGGTTTCCAACTGCCTGAAAATTGTAAGGCTGGTGAGCTTTTTGTCAATGTGAGCTACCGTCTGAAAAAAGCCGAAGGACTGGTGCCGGCCGCTTTTGCCCTTTCGCGCGATCAATTGCAGGTGAAAGAATGGAATGCTCCCGGCCTGGTACTTCAAAATGCGAAGTATAGCAACGAGGAGCCACTTGTTCCTGGCGTAAAAGAGAACGACTGGAATTTTCTCATTATTGAGGGGGGAGATTTCAAAATCGAATTCAATAAACACAGCGGCTGGCTGAACCGTTATTCGGTTAATGGAAAAGCGCTGATGAGCGAAGGCAGTGAGCTGAAGCCCAATTTCTGGCGCGCTCCCACCGATAACGACTTTGGAGCCCGCCTGCAACAGCACTATCGTGCCTGGAACAATCCACGCATGAAACTGAATTCTCTGACGACGGCCGAAAAAGACCAGATGATCGAAGTAAAGGCCACTTATGAAATGGAAGCCGTTTCGGCAAAACTTGAAATGACCTACCTGATTAATAATGAAGGTGCCATTAAAGTAAGCCAAAAGCTGATCGCCGATGCCGAAGCCAAAGTGTCGGAGCTATTCCGCTTTGGAATGAAAATGGAAATGCCGGGTGAATACAGTGTTATTTCCTACTATGGTCGTGGCCCGGGAGAGAGCTACGCCGATCGCAAATATTCAGAATTTGTAGGTCTTTACCGACAAAATGTAGCCGATCAGCACTATCCCTACATCCGGCCACAGGAAACAGGTACCAAGTCGGATGTACGTTGGTGGCAACAGCTCACCGCCGGAGGAAGTGGTCTTGAAATTGTTTCTGACCAGTTGTTCTCTGCCTCGGCACTGAACTACACCATCGATGCACTGGACGATGGCTGGCAAAAAGACCAGCGTCATTTTCCCGAAGTGGAAGTTTCTGAGTTCGTTACGCTTTGCATCGATCAGGTGCAAATGGGACTCGGATGTGAGAACAGTTGGGGAGCACTTCCACGCCCTGAATACCGCATTCCGTATCAGGATCGTGAATTCAGTTTTATTCTTCAACCGCTTAGCAATCAGATAAAATAGAAGATAATAAAGTACAAAAAAGCCCTGCATCACTTGCGATGCAGGGCTTTTTTTGTTTTTTCCCCCCGAATGCTTTCAATTAAGCGTTAAACTGTTCATCCATGTACTGTAATTGTTTTCTGCTTCAATTTTATTTTCAAGCTGATCGGGAACAATGCTGAAGAAATCGATGCCGGTAAGCTGTTCAATCGAATCGACCGGTACGGCATAGAAACCAAGTTCATTGGGGCATTTTTCGTTGGGTAGCATGAAACCCAGCATTTGGCTTTCGCCATCCCATATCACTTTGTAATAGCGAGCAGGAACACTCACTTTTTCAGGGCCGATGACTTCAATCAGGGTGTTGTAGATGGCACCCGATACCACATGCAGTTCGCCCTTTTCATTTACCCAGTCGCGTACCGCTGTTTCGAGCGATTTCCATCTTCCCCTGTTCAGCGAAGGGTGCTGGGGCGACATGTTCGACAGATAGAACGATTCGTCCATGGCCGTCTGGTTGATGGTCATGGAAGCGGCCGGACACAAATGCCCGCGGTCGTAGCCCGATCCTTTGTAGTCTTCGAGGGTTGCCGAGCCGGTCGAAACCAGGGGGTCTTCCTTGAAATTGTCTTTGCGTTCGGCTGTTCCGTTGGTAAACTCAGGTGTAAGATGATAATAGACCCAAAGGGCACCTTCGTGTTCTTCGGAATACGCCAGCTGATAATACGTATGAACTACTTTTTCGCCCTCCGATACCGGTACTACGCTTCCTGTTTGTTCGCTTTCGGTAATATCTTCAGGCTGAACAAGACGTACCTCCTGGCAACTGATACTGATCAATGCCAGCATGAATAAAAGAATTTTTTGCATGTTTCTCCCCTGCGCTGTATAAAAAATAGCTTTTCACTGTATGGTGGAAAGTGCTGAAATGTAAAGATTTTTTTTGTTAAGTGTAAAATGTTTTATCAACAAGGGTGGAAAGCAAAATCTGATTAAAACTGATAAAGCGATTGAAAGACAGCGGATAGGATGGTGTTGAAAAAAGCAGTGCAAATAAGGTCGAACAGGCAGACTGCTTAATTGCATCACAATTAAAGCAAGTAGTAAACATTGCATCTTGCTTATGGTAAATAAATTTGTGATATTGAAGTAAAAAAAATATGTCGCTATTCCGTTCCGGGTTTTTCATCGTTTTGTTGTTACTACTGGTCACAACAGCCCGTTCACAACAGCAGCCTGGCAGTTATGAACACTTGTTGCAAAACAAGCTGGATTCTATGCAGCTTGAGCTGTCAAAGTTGAGGGAGGAATTGGATACTCTGAAAAATGAAGTGAATTACAGCAGGGTGGAGGTGGATGACCTGCTGTCGGTGTTCAAGGAAGGCGATGTGGCTTCGGCCAGCATGGAAACGCGTTCTAAGCGCAAGCGGGTCGATGCTTTGCTCAATGTGATCAGCCAACAGCCCGGAAGACTGAATTTTAACGGAGGAGCTACTTCCGTTTTTCAGGGCTTATGTGTCAACCAGGAAAACTGGGATGAGCACCTTAGCGGTTCGTTCGACATTTTTGCCCATACCTCGTTTGGAAAGGGAGCCATTTTATTCATCGACATGGAAGCCATTGGAGGGGAGGGTCCCGATGCAGCACATCCCACCTTCTCGGGGCTGAACGACGATGCTGGCTCAACACGGGCTCCCGATGGCGTTGACCGACTGACGATACTGGAGGCCTGGAGCGAATTTTCCATCTTTAAGGGAGTGATTGTTGTGACGGCGGGAAAAATTGATCAAACCAACTATTTTGATATCAATGCGGCGGCCAACGACGAAACCACGCAGTTTCTCAGTTCTGCTTTTGTTAACAATGCTTCTTTCGCAGTTCCCTCCAATTCGGCAGGCTTACGCATGCGCACCACTTTGCTGAACCGTTATCATTTTCAGTTTGGCTTATCGGGCATCGAAACCCCGGGTGTTGATAACTTCTATAAAATCTACAAAATCGGCAGCCTGGGATGGACCTTCATGCCGGGCTCGGAGTTCGAAGCCAATTTCAGGGTGTATGCCTACGACTATCCTTTGGAAGAAGAAGCTTATGGAGGCGGGGTGAGTTTTGATAAGGTGATTTTTGGCGCCTACAACTTATTTGCCCGTTACGGCTTAAACAACGACCCCATGACTGCCTTTTGGGGTATCAAATATTCGTGGAGTGCAGGAGCGAGTTTTGTAAGGGATATTCTTGGTAAACCTTTTGCCATTGGGATGGCTTATGGTGAGCAGCACACCGGCAAACAGGAGCATTCAACCGAGCAAATTGCAGAACTGTACTTCCGTGCACAATTCAATCAGTGGATTCATCTTTCGCCTCACGTACAGCGTGTATGGAATGCCAATGGCTCAGCCGACCGTTTTTTGGTGCTGGGCTTGCGCACACATTTCAATTTCTAACCTTAAAATTGTGTAGAATGAAACGAATAGCTTTACTAATCATTTTAAGTCTTTTTTTTCTGACAGTAAAGGCACAGGAAGAGCCCCTGGCACTCCAGATCAGGGAGAAAGTTCAGCACGAAGCTTTTACAGTAAATGCCTTGCTTCAGTCGGGTTTTCGTTATTCGCTTAAGGATAATTATTTTCAGGGAGGAAGAACCTTTGAAGCCGCCAATGCCCGTATCAGCATCAGGGGCACGATTGACGGGCAGTTCTATTACCGTTTGTTTTTCAACCTGGTGAGTGAACCCAACCTGCTCGATGCCTACATTGGCTATCGTTACAGTGATGCATTCAGTGTGACCGTCGGTGCCATGAAACCAAAACAAACACAGGACTTTATTCCCGATCCGGGATCGACCGACTTCATCGATCGTACACGAATCAACGGCCTGTTGGTGCAGGCACGCGAAGTGGGTGTTGCGGCCGAAGGAAACTTAAAAAATTTATGGTACTATGCCGGATTTTTCAATGGCACAAAACTACGGGGCAACAACAACAATCAGTTTTATGGAATAGGACGTTTACAATACAGCTTGCCCGATGTGGCATCTGGTCAGCTAAAACTGGGCATACAGGGATCGTATGGCAATTCTCCGGGTGTGCGCACCGGAAGTACCGGCCCCATGTTAAGGGGAAACAGAAGCATTTATGGCGGCGACTTTCGCTATGCATCCGAACGATGGCTTTTTGCCGGCGAATACATGGCCGGCTTACTCGAAACCGTGACCTTTCCCGACAGGGCAGAACTGATCAGTGGCTTCTACTTCACAGCAGGATTTCAGGCCCTCGAAAAAACCATGTTTCTGGCACGCTGGCAAACATGGAAGGAGCGTGAAGCAAATGTTAAGGGGGTACTTTTTACCCTGGGAATGAATCATGCCCTTACTTCGCTGACCAGTTTTCAGTTCAATTTTGATACTTACCAGTTGGATGACGACGACATACAATATGCCGTTTCACTTTTACTGCAGGTACAATTCTGATGAGCCGTGAATAAGCAGGACCGCACATTGTTTTTTTATCAACAGTTTTCGAATCGCATCAATTAATCATTATTTTTGATTACGCTAATTCAAATTTAACTATGAATCTGTACATCACGATTATTGCATTGGGTATACTCATTTTTCTTTCGCATGTATTTAATGAGTTGTTTGATAAAACGAAAATACCCAACGTCCTGTTGCTGCTGTTAATCGGTATCATCATTGGTCCCGTGAGTGGAATTGTCACAGCCGACTTCTTTGGTAAGCTGGGCAGTGTTTTTACAACCATCACGCTGATTGTTATATTGTTTGAAAGTGGTTCGGGTCTCAATTTTCGTGAGATCAAAAAAGCCATTGGTTCAGCAACCCTGATCACCGTGCTGAATTTCTTCATCACCGTGGTGCTCACTTCCTTTTTGTCGCGCTGGCTGCTCTCGATCGATGTGCTGAGTTCGATTTTTATCGGAGCCATCGTGGGGGGAACTTCTTCGGCAGTGGTGATTCCCATGGTAAAACAGTTGAAAATGGGGGAGAAGAGTTCGTCGGTTTTGATCCTTGAATCGGCGCTCAGCGATGTACTTTGTCTGGTGGTAGGCCTGGCCCTGCTCGATGGTATTACGCAGGGTGTGGTATCGGTTGGCATGGTGCTTTCCAAAATGTGGAAGGCCTTTGTTTTTGCCATTGCCCTGGGCTTGTTGAGCGGTTTCCTCTGGTCGGCGGTTATCGGCCGCCTGCGAAGCATTAAGAATTCGATGTTTACCACCCTCGCCTTTGTGTTTATTTTATACGGAATTGTTGAATTGATGGGACTAAACGGGGGGATTGCCGTATTGGCTTTTGGTATTTTGTTGGGCAATGCCGAGGGCTTTGGCAATTCAGAAAAATACAGGAAGGTATTTGCTTTCCGTAGTTCGGGCTTCAATCCGAATGAAAGGGATTTCTTTTCAGAAATCGTATTCATTATGCAAACCTACTTCTTTGTTTATGTTGGCATTTCAATACAGTTTGGAAATCCGATTGTTTATGCCACCGGACTGTTGCTGGTGCTCCTGATTATCCTTTTCAGAATTCCAGGCATTGCTTTTCTGACAGGGCGTGGCATCAACAGGGCTGAAAAAACCATGATGTCGGTAATGACTCCCAAAGGACTGGTGCCCGCAGTACTGGCTTCACTTCCCTTGCAAAGAGGCCTGCCTCATGGTGAAATTATTCTCGACCTGGGGTATTCCATCGTTTTGTTTAGCATTGTGATTTGTTCGTTGCTGGTGATTATGCTCAGCATCAAACCCGATTTGTTCGATAAGATGATTAAGCGAAAGGGCAGTGCTGTTCCTCAGGAAGTTCCACCCGAAGCGGGTTTGTAATGCATTGATGTCAGCATGATTGAAGGAGAACAAGAATGAAAAACGAATTGGGTACAATAGGGCTGTTGCTGTTGCTGCTGAGCTTGACGCCCTATGCCAATGGTCAGTCTTTCCAGGGTTTTATTGAAAGCGTAACAAGTTACCAGGACCAGGTAAAACTGAAAAAAACAGGTCAGAAGCAAGCCCGGCGCTTCATTATTGACAGCACCACCTTTGAGCTTTCGACCTATTTGGGAATGTTTGATCAACTAACACTGGCACCCGAACGAAAAGCGGAGTATGTGTTTTGTTCCTATGAAACCTATGGATTTCCGGCATGCTATGTAATACATGACTCCGTCAATTTTGATGAACATATTGAGCAAGGACTGAATGACTTTTGTAAGCGTTTTTTCAAGAGAGACACATCGATGGTGAACGAAGCGGTGAAGAAGCATTACAGGGAAGAAATCCGCTTTGCTTTTGCCGAAGATTCAATAAATAAGCTTTGCAACGCTTTGCTTCCCGATGATAGCAAAGCAGGCTTCGTGCAGTACCTGTATTTTCATTTATTTGGTGAAAATTTCGCGCTCTTCTGGCATTCAAATATCAATCAGGGGAATGTGATCTTTTCAAAGGATGAAATGAAACGGCTTTTCAATCTTTACATGAGCAATGAGGATTATTTTGTTGATATCGATGAATACAAGCTGTTAAGAGATTTACTGGAAACGAATTTTGATGCTGTAATTAAGCAAACAAACGAGCATTACACCATTACCTGGTATGAGCAGTATTTGCATCAGGGGATATTTAAGCGGACCTATTTGATTGAACGTCACGCTCCCTTTACCATTACAAAAATGGAGGATGAAAAAATTGTTGCTCCCCAATATGGAGTGATTTATTAGAAAAAAGCAGATTCGCCGGGGTTGAATAGCGAATCATGATTCTAATGCATGGTTTTAAATTGAGTCTATCAAAATGAGGTCTGTTTTTTAGTCCCTGCCTGTCTCAAACACTGCATCGGGTAAGCCGGGCGAACTGGCTGTAATGGTGACAGACTCTTTGCCTGATTGTGCCTTTACGATGGCCAGACAGCGTCCCAGATAAGTTTCCATTTTATTTCCGGTAAAGGGTGTACTGCTTTGATGATCGCCGTTTCCAACGGCCAGGAGTTCACCGCCTCCTTCCACCTTAAATTCAAGGGTACGTTCGTCAAATAGCACCCGCTTGCCCGAATCGTCTTCCAGTTCGGCTTTTATGTAGTAAATGTTTTGTTCGTGTTCGCTTGTTGGCACATCGGCCGACAGTACGATTCTTGCCGGGGCAGCAGCCGTGTGCAATTGATGTTTTACCCGGCTTCCGTCGGGCAGTGTAGCCACTGCTTCGATGCTTCCCTTTTCATAGGGGACTTTCCAGATTGGGAACGCTTCCTTCTTCAGTTCCCATTTTTGTTTCCCGTGTGATTTCCCGTTTATAAAAAGTTCCACTTCGCTTACATTGGTATATACATGCACTGCAAGGGTGTCGCCTTCGCGTTGGTGGTTCCAGTGAGGCTGTACTTCGGGCCAGCCCCAAAAGGGAACCCGGGTACGATCGAGTGCCGATGAATCGGTTTGCACGGCCATGAATATCATGGGTTCATCGTTCCATAAAGCTTTTCTGAAATAATAGCCGGGTTTTTCAAATCCACACAAGTCAAAGATTCCGCAGGTGGCACTGCGTCTTGGCCAGCCGGTCCATTCTTCCCACGGGGCACAACCGGTACCACCTTCGCCAATGCCGGCCTCTCCCAGGTAGTCGAAACCGGTCCAGAGGAATTCACCGGCAACCCAGGGTGCTGTCTGTCCGTTAAACCATTCTTCATACGTATGCATTTGAAAGCAGTCGCCGGGTTGGTAAGGGTAATTCACGGTTTCGGAACCATAAATGATCCGGCCCGGAAAATTTTGATGGTCATCGTCATACAGGGCTTCGTGGTAATTGTAGCCCACCAGATCGATCAGTTCGCCAAAACGGCTTTCGTTGATCGAAGGAATGCCGTTACATCCGGCAGTAAAGGGGCGCGACCGGTCATGTTTGCGGGCTTCGGCAAGCAGGAGCTCAAGTACCTGAGCCCCTTTTTCACCCATGAATTGTTCGGGCACTTCATTGCCCAGGCTCCAGGCAATGATTGATGGGTGATTGCGGTCACGACGCATCCAGTCGGCCACATCGCGTTGATACCATTCATCAAAATGAGCAGCATAACCATGTTCCCGCTTATTCTGTTTCCATTCGTCAAAAATTTCGTTGATGACCACAAAACCAAGTCGGTCGGCCCAATCGAGCAGTTCGGGAGCAGGCGGGTTGTGACTCATGCGCAGTGCATTGGCTCCCATTTCCTTTAGCAGTCGGAGCTGGCGTTCATGGGTATCGTCGTGGCAGGCAGCTCCCAGCGGTCCGCCGTCGTGGTGATTGTTAAGGCCCTTTAGCAAGAGGCGTTCTCCGTTGAGGAAGAAACCACTGTCGGGGCAGAATTCAATGGTACGCAGGCCGTACGAGGTACTGTAAGTGTCAAGCACTTCACCTTCAGCCAGCAGCTCACTTTGCAAGTGGTAAAGATAGGGATCGTTGGTCGACCACCATTGGGGCTGATCAAACACCAGGGGTTGCCTGACAATCTCACTTCCGGCTTCAAGGGGCGTGAAGCTTTCTGCCACAATTTTGCCATCGGCATCACTCAGGGTGTTTTTGAGCCCTAAGCTGCGCGTTTCATTTTCCTGAACCGACACCTCTGTTTCGATGCTGAGTCGGGCGTTCTCTTTGCTCAATGCAGAAGTTTGCACCAGCACACCATTTTCGACCAGATGGCTGTGATCGCTGATGTGCAGCCACACATGCCGGTAAATGCCGGCTCCGGTATACCAGCGCGAATTGGGTTGCGCTTCGGTATTGACCTTTACGGCCAGTACATTTTCCTCACCCGGGGCATTGAGCCAGGGCGTGAGCTCGTAGCTTAAGGTGGAATAGCCGTAAGGCCGGTGCCCCAGGTGTTGCCCGTTGAGGTAGACATCGCTGTTGCGGTAAACGCCGTCGAAGCGGATGGCTACGCGCTTCCCTTCTGTTGCTTCGGGAAGTACAAAACTTTTCCGGTACCAGCCAATGCCACCCCAGGCATAGCCCCCCGATGCATCCGAAGAATGCGCCTGGCTGAATCCCTGTTCAATGCTGTAATCGTGTGGAAGATCGAGCACCCGCCAGCTGCTGTCATTGTAGTCTGGCTTTTCGGCACCACTTTGTTCATTCAGTGCAAATTTCCAGTGGGCATCAAACAGAACTTTGTTTTCATTTTTTTCGCTTGTGCAGGCCTGAAGCAGGAAGACCAGAAGCAGCAGTAAAGGCATCGTTTTCATAAGCAGGATTTGATTCGGTTTTGTGTTGTTTTCGTCATTCAAAGATACATTAAAATGGTATCAGGTAACAAGACAAAAAAAGTCAGTAAGTCATTGGTCATTGAGTCATTGCTGCTGATATGTGCAGTGTTGGGAGGCGCGAGCTCCGACTCGCGCATTTGTTAGGTTTATAGGCAAGCAGGCAGGCATGACAGCTTCCTCTTTTTCAATTAATCACTGGTAATATTCGGATTTTGTTCGGCGAGTCGGAGCTCGCCGCTCCCGATGTAGTTATGTTTGTATTTTTCTATTGTGTCTTTTTTTGAGTTCCTTAGTACCTGAGTGCATAAGTTCATAAGAACGCCATTGCAAAGATTTCCATTCCGTTCAAAGGTGATGACAATTGCTTTCCATCGCTTCCAATTGCTTCCCATTGCTTTCAACCCTTTTCTATTGTGTCTTTTTTTGAGTTCCTTAGTACCTGAGTGCATAAGTTCATAAGAACGCCATTGCAAAGATTTCCATTCCGTTCAAAGGTGATG
>NZ_JBNPXV010000012.1:93891-158933 GCF_050433125.1 Roseimarinus sediminis
TGCTTTCAACCCTTTTCTATTGTGTCTTTTTTTGAGTTCCTTAGTACCTGAGTGCATAAGTTCATAAGAACGCCATTGCAAAGATTTCCATTCCGTGCTAAGGTGATGACAATTGCTTTCCATCGCTTCCAATTGCTTCCCATTGCTTTCAACCCTTTTCTATTGTGTCTTTTTTTGAGTTCCTTAGTACCTGAGTGCATAAGTTCATAAGAACGCCATTGCAAAGATTTCCATTCCGTGCAAAGGTGATGACAATTGCTTTCCATCGCTTCCAATTGCTTCCCATTGCTTTCAACCCTATTCTATTGTGTCCTATTGTTTCTATTGTGGTTTTTTTTTTGAGTTCCTGGTGTATAAGAATGCCAGTTGCGATCAATCTTATTAGCACAGCAGACACACAACTGTCTTCTATTGCTTTCCATCGTTTTCTATTAGGGTTCTTGTTTATTGCAGTGTCGGGAGGCGCGAGCTCCGACTCGCGCATTTATTAGGTTTACAGGCAAGCATGACAGCTTCCTCTTTTTCAATTAGTCACTGGTAATATTCGGATTTTGTTCGGCGAGTCGGAGCTCGCCGCTCCCGATGGTATTTTGTTATGAAATGAAGCCGCTGAAGTCAGTGAGAAAGCTGTAAAACAAGGATGGCAGGATAAAAAACAAGGGGAGCGGCTTAACATCCCCGGGTAGCAAGATAAAATCCTCGGGGAGCAAGATAAAAAACAAGAATTTCAGGCTAAAATCCTCGGGGATCGGCTTAACATCCTCGGGGAGCAAGATAAAATCCTTGGTTAGCAAGATAAAAAACAAGGATTTCAGGCTAAAAAACAAGGGGAGCGGCTTAACATCCCCGGGTAGCAAGATAAAATCCTTGGGGAGCAAGAAGAAAAACAAGGATTTCAGGCTAAAAAACAAGGGGATCGGCTTGACATCCTCGGGTAGCAAGATAAAATCCTTGGTTAGCAAGATAAAAAACAAGGATTTCAGGCTAAAATCCTCGGGGATCGGCTTAACATCCTCAGGTAGCAAGATAAAATCCTTGGTTAGCAAGATAAAAAACAAGGATTTCAGGCTAAAATCCTCGGGGAGCAGCTTAAAATTCCCGGGGAGCAAGATAAAAAACTAAGGTAGCACCTTAACAGCCCGGGGGGCGTAAGAAGAAAAAACTGATTAGAAAGTCAGCTTCGAAGCACCAGTCAAGCTAACCGCTACCTTTAGTGACAACTGCAATCGTTGATGCCACAGGCCGATGCCTTTTTTTTCTTTTTCCAGAAAAACTTGCGAATCAGGTAGCCGACTGCTGTTGCGAGTAAAAGGTAAACCAATAAATCCTGCCAGTTGAACATGGTCGCTTATTTTTATTGTTGATCATTATTTTAATAACTGATAGGCCGCCAGTGCGACCACGTAGGCAAAACCACTCATAAAGAAAAGCTGAATCAGGGGCCAGCGCCAGCTGTTGGTTTCGCGTTTTACAATGGCCAGCGTGCTCATGCATTGCATGGCAAAAGCATAAAACAAGAGCAGCGAAATTCCGGTGGCAAAGGTAAACAGGGGCTTTCCGGTATGGCTGTTGATGTCGGTACTCATTTTTTCCTTAATGGTGGCTGCTTCATCGCTGCCAACACTGTAAATGGTGGCCAGTGTTCCTACAAAAACTTCGCGGGCTGCAAATGAGGTAATCAGTCCGATACCCAGCTTCCAGTCGTAACCCAGGGGAGCAATGGCGGGTTCAATGGAATGTCCCAGAATGCCAATGTACGAATGTTTCAGGCGCCATGAATTGACGGCAATGTCGAGCTCTTCGGCATTTAATTGTTCGCTTTCGGCTTGTGCTGTTACAATTTGTTCAGCATTTCTGAAATTCTCACCGGGACCATTCGATGCCAGGAACCATAATACGATCGAAATGGCCAGTATGATGCGACCGGCACCCCAAACAAAACTTTTGGTTTTTTCAACTACGGTAATCAGCACGTTTTTGGGCAGTGGCATTTTATAAGCCGGCATTTCCATGAAAAAGAAGGAGCGATTGCTCATTTTTAATAGCTTATTCAGCACGTAAGCCGAAGCAATGGCCATCAAAAAGCCCAGCAGGTAAAGCATCATCAGCGTGAGCCCCTGCAGGTTGAAGCCCATGAAACTTTGATCGGGAATTACCAGCGCAATGATGATGAGGTACACCGGCAACCTGGCCGAACAGGTAATAAAAGGAGTCACCAGGATGGTGATGAGCCGTTCTTTCCAGTTCTCGATGGTGCGGGTGGCCATGATGGCCGGAATGGCGCAGGCGGTTCCCGAAATAAGGGGCACCACACTTTTCCCGTTGAGCCCAAAGCGCCGCATGATGCGGTCCATCAGGAAAACAACGCGGCTCATGTAGCCACTTTCTTCCAGTATGGAAATGAACAGAAATAAAAAGGCGATTTGGGGAATAAAAATAACCACGCCGCCGATTCCCGGAATAATGCCCTCGGCCAGCAAACTGGTAAAGGTTCCCTCGGGCATTGTGTTGTTAACTGTTGCGCTGAGGGTGGCAAATAACTGGTCGATCCAGTCCATGGGATAACTGCTCCAGTTATAGATCGACTGGAATACCAGCAGCATGATCAGGAAAAAAATAAGGTAACCACCAATGCGGTGCGTCAGTATGCGGTCGGCCATCGCTCTCAGGCCTTTGGCCGCTGCCGGATCGATTTTTAGCCCCTGTTTCAGCACCTTGTTGATTAGCAGGTAGCGCTGTATGGTTTCTTTTTGCTGTAAACGTTGAAAGTCTGCTTCACTGAGTCTGAACCCCGCTTCATCGTTTTGCTTTTCGTCTTTTGCTGTTTTCTGTTTGAGGATGCTTTCGAGCCACAGATCGTAGAGATTACGCTGCGGATCAGTAGCCTGGAGCTGGCTGAAAACTGCCTGGTCGATTTTTGAAAAATCGGTGAGCGCTGCTTTGGGAAGCATGTGGTAGTCGACAAGCAGCGATTTCAACTCGTCGATCCCCGTTGCTTTGCGGGCACTCACCATCGCCACCCGGGTTTGAAACTGCGTTTCGAGTACTGCGGTGTCGATGCTGATTCCCTTGCGCTTCATCCGGTCGGCCATGTTGATGACCAGAATAACCGGCAGACAAAGATCTTTCACCTGACTAAACAGCAGCAGGTTGCGTTTCAGGTTTTCGGCATCGGCCACCATGACCACCACATCGGGACGATCGCTGGCCTTGAGCATCAGGTGGTCGACCACAATCTGCTCGTCGGGCGATGCAGCATTTAAGCTGTAGGTGCCGGGCAGATCGATGATGCGCGCCTTGCTGCCATCGGGCAAACGGCAGCTGCCTTCCTTCTTCTCCACGGTAATTCCCGGATAGTTACCCACCTTTTGGTTTAAACCGGTGAGCAGGTTAAATACCGATGTTTTGCCCGTATTGGGATTTCCTATTAATGCGACCTGAATTGTTTTTGCCATAGATTATCCTGCCTGACGAATTTCGATCATTGCTGCTGTTTCACGCCGAATGGCAAAGTGACTTTCGTTCATCAGCAGATAAAACAGATCGTTGAACGGTGAAAGTTGAAGTAGTTGAACTTCACAACCCGGCATACAGCCCAATTCCTGCAGCTTTACCGGTATGTCGGATGTTGAAAAATGCTGTATGATGGCTTTTTCTCCCCTTTTTAAATGCGCGATTGTTCTTTTCATACTGCCAGATAACAACTATTAATTTAGAATGGTTTTAATTAAATGGCAATAATACTTCTTCTGCACTTCTGAATCAATCATCATTTATGATGATTTTTGTAGTGTCGGACGAGAAGTGTTTGACGGTAGTTATTATGCAAACTCGGTCTTTTTCAAATCTAGTTTGGGTTTGTTTAATTTAAGAATCGATTTTCTAACTTTATCACGTGTCTCCGATTGAAGAAAGGTTGGTATGAGAATTTCAAGATCGATTTTCAGAAGACGATGAATGATCACCAGGTCTTTAAGAGTGAATTGTGAAACACCATTGATTAACTCACTCATGTACGATTTGGGATGACCGAGAATTACACCTAAATCCTGTTGAGACAGATCATACTTTTTAAGTCGCTTCCTTATGGTCAGTTTGCGTTGATGGATGAACTGCTGTTCATTGGCTACAAGTTCCTCTGCATTTTCCAGCTCTGTTAGTTTTGAGTCAGTGAGCTTGTCAAAGTCAGACCATTCACGGTCTTCGTATTCCTTTATTAAATCACGAAGCTTTTTCCTGAGCGGAAGCAAATCGGGACTTTCATTCATCATTAATCTTAATTTGCGCTCAAGTAGTGATGCCTTTTTCAGATCGTATTCGTTCTCTAATTTTTTAATTTTTAATATGTCATTTATGTTTTGAAAGTCTTTCATCATTTTTTCGTTATATCCAGTTATTTGCCTTCAACCATTTTCTGATTACATTCCTGTTATTTTTGAAAGTTTGTTCCTATTCATCATGACTGCCAGCCCAAACAATCGTTGCTTCACCGTTATCTTCAAATTCAATCAGAACAAGCTGACTTTTTTACCCACTTACTTACAGGGCCTGATTGCGTCCGCTGCGTTTCAACATGTTGAGCAGCATCTGGTTGAATTCGCCTGCATTCAGTAATTCTTCCATGCTGAGGATCATGCGGTAGCGCCATTTGTTTTTCTCATCGCTTGGTACATTGATCCGCTCCTTGTCGGTTTCGTCCCAGCGGAGCTCGCCGTCCATGGCAATCAGATCCTGAATGGGAAAAATGGTGAGCATGGCCGGAGCGTACAGGTGTTGATTAATGATTTCGATGCAGAGCCAGGGTTCGGCAAAGTAGGGTGCCTGGTCGTTGTGTCCCAGTATGTTGTGGTAGAAGCGCGCCGTTCGATCCCTGTTTTCTTCCCACCAGCCTCTGATGGTCGACATGTCGTGGGTCGATGTGGTGCAAACACTCAGGTAAGGGGCATCGGCCGGATGTCCGAATTCCACTTCCGGATTTTTGGGCATGCGCTGTATTTCAAGGCTAAGAATATTCAGTTCTTTCATCACGCCGGGCACCGAATCGGGCACCATGCCCAAATCCTCACCGCATACAAGCATCTTACTTGCTCCCACAATGGCGGGCAATTTGTTCATGGCTTCGTTGCGCCAGAAACTTTCATGCCTTTTATAAAAGAAATGAATGTACAGCTGGTCGAGTTGTTCCTTGGTGGCAGCATCGAGTTCGCGGTAGGAGTAGGTGCTGTGAAAGGCAATGCGCGGATGGAAGGCATTGTAGCTCGAATAAGGATCGCGGATGAAAAGCACCTCGTCGAGCAGGCTCATCAGTCCATCGCGAATGATTACATTCTTTTCGCTGATGGTTTGTTCTGTGTCGGCGCCTGGGGTGAAATGTTCGTAAATTTTTCGCTGGGTATTCAGGTTTGCTTTCACTTCAAATACGTTGTACTCGGTTTCGGTCAGATAGAGTTGACGAACTTCTTCGGTGTATTCACCAAATATTTCGTGCAGAAAATGTCCTCTGATGTAGGGTTGGGTAAAACGTTCGTGATCGAACCAAATGCCGTAATCGGGGAACTCTTCGAGCAACATGGGCAGGGCCGGTTTAAAGTAGCCCAGCAAGCCATGGATGGCATGTGAAGGGATTTCCCAAATTCTGAAAAAGCCCAGAATGTGGTCGATGCGGTAGGCGTCGAAATATTTGGCCATCATGGCCAGTCGTTTTTTCCACCATGCAAAACCATCGGCAGCCATCACCTCCCAGTTGTAGGTGGGAAAGCCCCAGTTCTGACCCAGCACGGCAAAATCATCGGGCGGGGCACCGGCCTGCCCGTTCAGATGGAACAGTTCGGGCTCGGTCCAGGCCTCGACGCTGTTGGGACTAATGCCAATGGGAATATCACCTTTTAGTGCGATTCCGTTGGCATGGGCATAGTCTACCACTTCGCGCAACTGGCTGTCGAGCTGGTACTGCAAATAATAATGAACGGCAATGTGCCGGTGATGACGGGCTTTGGGATCAGTCAGTTCGTCAATCTTTTTCTGATCGTACTGTGCCCAGCTGTCCCATTCCCTGAAATTGCTGCTTTTGAAACGATCGCGCAGAAAACAGAAAGCCGCATAGGGTTTTAGCCAGTCCTGGTTGGCTTCGAAAAAGGCGCGGTAAGCCTTGGTTCTTTTTACATTCTTCCATTTCTGGTCGAAAATGTGCTTGAAATATTTCGATTTAAAACGGGTCACTTCCACATAATCGACATAGGGCTTGGCATTAAGCAATTCTTTGGTGAGTTCAAACTCATCGTTTAGTTTTTCATCCTCAAGTTTTCCCAAACGCTCCAGGTTGAGGTAAACAGGATGCAGTGCCAGCACCGAGATCGATTTATAGGGGTAGGAATCGAGCCACGAGTGGGTGGCCACTGTTTCGTTAACAGGCAATACCTGAATGACCTTTAAGCCGGTTGCCTTACACCAGTCGACCAGCTTTTTCAGGTCGGGAAATTCACCAATGCCAAAACTTTCATCGGTACGCAATGAAAACACCGGTACGGCAACTCCTGCACCCCGCCAATGGTCGGCCGGATAACGAAATTTCTCATCATTTTGGAAATGAACGATCTTCGAAGGCGTTTTATCGACATAAAAAAGTTGTCGCTCGTCCCCTTCTTCCCAATGAGTAATTTTTCTGCCCGACTGATCAATCAGTAAATATTTGTAGCTCAGCGGAAACTGTATCTTGCTCATATCGATTACCGCCCTCCAAACAGGGAAGTCAGCTGCATTCATCAGCAGGGGTTTTTTCCAGTTTCCCAGTTCGGGCGCATTGCCGGTAATAGCCAGCTGGCTTCCTTTGGGTACCCTGGGCGCCCGAAGCTGAAAGACCAGGGCCTTATCGGGTAGGGGAGTTGCCTCGCTGCCTTCGTTGGGATGTGGCATCAGGGCCTCGCTGAAAAGCTTTGAAAAATACACACTGTCGGCTTCAGCCTGCGGACGCCAGTAATCTCTTATTTCAACATGATGGGCGGTATCGACGCTGTACTGTCGGTTGGCTCCGGCTTCCCAGTAAGCCTTGTGATGTGACTTCAGGAAGTATTTGTATTCGAAATTTTTTTGTTTTTTAAAATTGAGCACAGCTTCCCATTCTCCTTTGCCATTGAAAACCATGGGGTAGGCCAGTTCCTTGTCCCAATTTCCCAATCCTTTGATCGATCCGGCAATCCAGATGCTTTCTCCCCACTGCGTATGATAATTGATTCTGAATGTGACTTTCATAATTCTTCCCTTTTTATGATCGGTGTTGCTTCTGCTGGTAAGAAGTTCGTATATATTCTTCAGAAAAAAAATGCCTGACGGCAATTAATTTCAATTTGCAAAGCGCTTTTCTTTTTAATTAACACTTTTTCCCCTTTTTATATTCTTTATGTTCAAAAGAGAGCGGGTAAAGTTAGAAATGAATGCTTCAAAGAAATCTGGTATCCGTCAGCTTATGTGTTTTTGTTAAGTTGTTGAAAGCTTATCACAATATTTGCATCGTCTTTTTTCTTTTTGTTTGACCAAAGAGGCTATTTTGCTACTTTTGTCCATCTTCCAAAAAAGAAGATACAACAGCATAGAAGCCATTCAATATGAATGCGCTTCGCTGTTTAACAATGATGATCACACACGGTTGGTGAGCTACCGGCCGGTAACTTTAATATTTGAATTGATATGAATATTGCTTATTCGTGGTTAAAAGAATACATCGATATTGACTTAAAACCTCAGGAGGTGGGTGATATACTGACCCAAACCGGCCTCGAAGTGGGAAGTATTGAGGAAGTAGAAAGCATCAAAGGTGGCTTGCGCGGACTCGTAATCGGAGAAGTAAAAAGCTGTAAAGCGCATCCCGATTCCGATCATTTGAGTATTACCACGGTCGATGTGGGTACTGGCGAACTGCTTCCCATCGTTTGCGGGGCGCCCAATGTGGCTGCCGGTCAAAAGGTGGTGGTGGCCACCGTTGGAACCATCCTGTACGATGGCGAGAAGGAATTCAAAATCAAGAAATCAAAAATAAGGGGTGAAGTGTCCGAGGGCATGATTTGTGCCGAAGATGAAATTGGCCTGGGAAGCAGTCACGACGGCATCATGGTGCTCAAAGCCGATGCCCGGACAGGAATGCCGGCAGCTGAATATTTTAAAGTCGAAAGTGACTACATCATTGAAGTAGACCTTACGCCCAACCGGATCGACGGAGCTTCGCACATTGGTGTAGCCCGCGATTTGGCTGCTTTTTTGAAGCAAAAACAGGAAATTGCCTACCATCGTCCGTCGGTCGACGCTTTTTCCGTCGACAATAACAAGCTCCCCATTGGTGTTGAAATTGCAAATCCCGAAGCCTGTCATCGTTATGCAGGTTTAACTATTTCAGACATCGAAATCAAGGATTCGCCCGAATGGCTGCAAAACCGCTTGCGTAGCATCGGACTGAGTCCCATCAACAATGTGGTGGATGTAACCAATTTCGTACTGTTTGAAACCGGACAGCCCCTGCATGCATTCGATGCTGCTCACATTAAAGGCAATAAAGTAGTAGTTAGTACGCTTAATGCCGGAACAAAATTTACGACCCTCGACGAGGTTGAACGCGAACTGCATCCCGACGATCTGATGATTTGCAATGGTGCTGTTGAGCCCATGTGTATTGGTGGTGTTTTTGGCGGGGCCGAATCGGGAGTAAAAGAAAGTACCACTGCGGTCTTTCTCGAAAGTGCCTGGTTCGATCCTGTTTACATTCGCAAAACAGCCCGCCGTCATGGATTGAACACCGATGCCAGTTTTCGTTTCGAACGCGGTACCGATCCCAACGGAGTTATTTATGCGCTGAAACGTGCAGCCCTATTAATCAAGGAAGTGGCAGGCGGAAGCATCTCGTCCGAAATTGTCGATATTTATCCTGAACCGGCTCAGCCCTTTGAGGTAGAAGTGAGCTTGTCGAATGTGAAACGTTTAATCGGAGTTGAAATTCCGGTAGCGCAGATCAAATCGATACTCGAAGCACTCGAGATGGAAGTGAGCAATGCTGGCGAAGGAAGGCTGAAAGTCAAGGTGCCACCGTATCGGGTTGATGTGCAGCGTGAAGCCGATGTGATTGAAGAAATCCTACGGATCTATGGTTACAATAATGTACAGCCTGAGCAACATGTTAATTCCACCATTCAATATGCTCCCAAACCAAATCCGGAGAAAGTAAAGAATCAGATTTCCGATTATCTGGCTTCCAACGGTTTTAACGAGTTGTGGTCGAATTCGCTGACCAAAGCGGGCTATTACAATCAGGGTGATGAAGCAGCGCAAAAAGAAACAGTTGAGATTTTCAATCCCTTAAGTCAGGATTTGGGTGTAATGCGCAAAACACTGCTGTTTGGCGGGCTCGAAGCCATTGCACGAAACATCAAGTTCCAGCAAAGCGACCTGAAGCTGTTTGAATTTGGAAATACTTATTTCAGAACAGATAAGACAAATGTTGAAAGTCCGGCTGACCGTTACCATGAAAATTTCAGACTGGGGCTTTTTGTAACAGGAAACAAGGATGCTGAGAACTGGACTTCCCCCGCAACGCTTAGCAATTTCTTTGTTTTGAAAAGTTATGTTGAGAATATATTACAACGACTCGGTTTTACTGTTGATCGTCTAAAAGTGGAAGCACATTCAGGCACATTCATCGATGAAGGTTTATCGTACCAGCGGGGTGATGGTAAAATTATTGTTGAATTGGGCTACGTAAAAGCAGAACTGCTTAAAGCGGCTGATATTGAACAGGAAGTATTTTATGCCGACTTTGACTGGGACTTTGTGATGCAGCAAACAGGAAAGCATCAACCGGTATTTAATGAACTGCCGCGCTTCCCGGCTGTACGACGCGATCTGGCCTTGCTCGTCGATGAGCAGGTTTCGTTTGCACAGTTGAAAGCCATTGCCATGAAAACCGAACGAAAATTATTGCGCTCGGTCGACATTTTCGATGTTTATAAAGGTGATAAGCTTCCAGGCGGTAAAAAGTCGTATGCCCTGAGCTTCATCCTTCGCGACGATGAAAAAACACTGAATGATAAGTTGATTGATAAAACCATGCAACGTTTTATTCAGGCATTTGAAAGGGAAGCAGGAGCAAGTTTGCGCTAGAAATAAATGAACCATATAAGAAAAAGCCTGATCATTGTATTTGATCAGGCTTTTTTAGTACTGCTTATTTACTGTTTTTGTTCTTTCTTTTTGAAGTTTCGCTTCTTTCTTCGCTTATCATTCTGATGGTTGGTATTTCCTGAACCGCTTGTTTCATTTTTGAAGTTTCTGTTGCGTTTGTTTCGTGGCTTTCTTCTCCGGCTGATGGTTTTTTCATCGGAAGTCAGGTTTTGATTAAACATGTTCTTCCCTTTGCTTTCCAATGAACCATCGGGATCGAGCAGTGCAGCCAGTTCAGGCTTTTTGCCCCGCTTGTTTTGATTGATGATTTCTTTTACCTTGTCGATGTTCAGTACAAAATTCTGTCGCACTTTGTCACTCTCTACACTGTACCAGATTTGCCGCTGAAGAATGTCGATCTTGAATTGTTTGGCCAGGCCGGCACTGGTTTCGAGATCGAGCAGTTCGGTGGGAAATTCCTCCTGTGCCTCAAGATAAGTATCAAGTTCGTACATCAGGCAGCATTTGAGTTTTCCGCAACGGCCAGTCAGTTTTTCTGCATTGGGAGAGAGTCCCTGTCGTGTGGCCATGTGTGCTGTAATGCTCGAGAAATCGGTTCTCCAGCTGGAACAGCACAACTCCCGTCCGCATGAACCAATGCCGCCAATAAGCGCTGCTTCCTGACGGGCTCCAATTTGTTTCATTTCAATTTTAATCTGAAATTCACGGGCATACACCTTAATCAGTTCCCTGAAATCGACCCTGCCTTCGGCAATGTAATAGAAGATGGCTTTATTGCCATCGCCCCTGAATTCAACATCTCCGATTTTCATGTCGAGCCCCAGCCCGTCGGCCACCTGTCGGGCCCTGATCATTACCGGCTTTTCACGTTTTTGGGCTTCTTTCCATCGTTCAGTGTCGCGTTCGCGTGCAATGCGGTAAACATTGAACCATTGGTAGCGGTTTTTTGCTTTGATTTTCCTGTTAAACTGTTTTTCAGCCAGTTTGCCGGTTAGCGACACCACGCCCACGTCGTGACCTCCATTGGATGCAAGCACCACAATGTCGCCTCGCTTCAAAGGCAGTTCGTTTTCATTTTTGAAAAACTCTTTTCTGGTACCTTTAAATCGTACTTCAATGATATTGCTTAGATGGGAGGTGTCGGGCAGATCGTCGAGCCAGTCGTAGGTATTTAACATCTCCGATCTTGATTCGGTATCGCTTTTATTTAGAGAACATCCTGTACAACTCATGTGTTTGTTTATTTAGAATAATTAAAAACAAAACTAGCAATTATCTCACAATAACAAATTGCGTTCATGAGCTGTTCATTGAACAGAACGGGGGTGGTATTTGGTAAAAGGCAGTTTGTCAGTTGTTTGTCTTAGAATGGGCAGCATGAAAAAAAGACAAAAGAGTATATTTATACTTTGAACAGGCATTCAGGATGAAAAAATTGCAGTAAATGCTCAAAGACATCAGGCACTAATACGCTGTAATTTACTTGCCTTTTTAAGGTTTACGATAAAAGTTGAACCTTTGCCTTTGCCTTCGGAAAGAGCTTTAACAGTACCCTGCATTTTTTCTGCCATCGATTTTACGAGATACAAACCCAGTCCTGAAGAGTCTTCCCCCCCTGTTGGGCGGGCACTTAATTTGGCATATTGACCAAATACCTTTTTGAGATCGTCAGGACTCATTCCCAGTCCTTCGTCTTTGACAAGAAAGCTGATTTCGTCCGGATTGTTTTGTGCGGCAATGGTGATGGTGGTATTGGGTAACGAATACTTAATGGCATTGCTGATCAGGTTGCTAAAAATGCTTTCAAGTCCGTCCCGCTCAAAAAGTACTTCCGACTGAAGTTCTTCTTCGTGCAGCTCTATGTGGATGTTCTTTTCAATGGCCAGAATGTGATGTTTTTCGACCACTTCTTTGATTAACTGAAGGGGGGAACCATTTTGCAGCGTCTCATAATTCTTATCGGCAAGCAGTTTAGCGTTGTCCAGAATACAGCAAATCCGGTTCAGCATGGCCGACGAACTTTTCCGAACGGAAGAAAGCAAGTCCCGATGGCCGGGTTCAACTTCGGTGAGTTCACTTTCAAGTAATTCGGAAATCATATTAATGGCAGCAACAGGCGATCGCAGATCGTGTACCACATTGGCAATGTATTGTTGAAAATTTTCCTGCTTTCGTTCAATATCCAGTTTACGCTGATGTAGTTTTTGCTTCAGCTGATAGATTTTTGAAGCAAGCGTTCCAATAATGGCTCCTGCAAGCAGTGCCATGGCATAAATTATTAGCGACAACGATTGTTGTATTTGCCTTGGCAATATCACAAAAGCGATCAGGCTCGTGCAAATCAGAATGCCTGAGTTGATAAAAGTGACTGATACAATTTGCTTCTTTTCCATTTTATCCGATGTTGTCTTTCACCGGTTGTTTTTCGACTCCCCACAGTAAGAAAAGAGGCTTAACTTCATAAGTATATTCCCTAAAACGGGAAAAGGTTACCCTCTTTTTCAATTTTTTTTACACCTGTAAGTAGAAATTATATTGATAAGTGGAAGTAATGATCATTTATTGAGTGGAATAGAGTGAATGTGATGGGTGATTTCCCATGCTTATTTAGAATTTTTTTAAGAAAGTTTTTGAAGTTGAATTGGGCAAAGCTTTCCTTCTGGCAATAGTTTGTTGAAAACTATACAAAAATCAGCCGCAAACAAATCAGCCGCAACCGTGTTTAATGTGTGGAAATTATGACAAAATAGTCTTTAATCTGGATTGGCTTTGATTTAACATTTAAAGCAGCATTCAATGTATGTAGAAAAAGTGAAAAATGTAGCTACCCCCCGGCTCAGCAAAAAGGAATTATTAAACGATTATTATATTGCTTATCTGAGTCGTCAGTTAAGTCTGATGGGCCGAAGGGAAGTGCACAATGGCAGGGCACATTTTGGAATTTTCGGCGATGGCAAAGAAGTAGCTCAGGTTGCTCTTGCCAAAACCTTCAGAAAAGGAGATTGGCGTTCGGGTTATTATCGCGATCAAACCTTTATGCTGGCATTGGGCTTACTGGAACCTGAGGAGTTTTTTGCCATGATTTACGGCGATACCGATGTGAGTTTTAATCCTTCAACCGGCGGACGAAATTTCAACAACCATTATTGCACCCGTAATATCGATGCCGATGGCAAGATTGACAACACCTTACAACGCTACAATTCAGCGTCCGATATTTCTTCTACGGCAGGGCAAATGCCACGCTTGCTGGGGTTGGCTCAGGCTTCAAAACTGGCCAGGGATGATGCCCGTTTGCGTAAAGCCAATGCAGGAAATGTGAGTGGAAACGAAGTGGCTTTTGGTTCGATTGGCGATGCGAGTACTTCGGAGGGCATGTTTTTCGAAACCATCAATGCGGCTGCAGTAATGCAGGTGCCGCTAGCAGTGACGGTTTACGACGATGGATACGGCATCAGTGTCCCCATTGAATTACAAACGGCAAAATCGAGCATATCGAAAGCCTTAAAGGGTTTTGAGAAAACGAAAGAAGATCAGGGCATACTCATATATCATTGTCATGGCTGGGATTATGCGACCATGGTTGAAAGCTTTGCCGAAGGAATCGATCGCTGTCGGAAAGAGCATGTTCCTGTGCTTTTTCACATCGATGAACTGACCCAGCCCACCGGTCATTCCACATCGGGTTCTCACGAAAGGTACAAAAGTGCCGAGCGACTTGAATGGGAGGCAGAAATGGATGGTATTGTTCAATTCAGAAAATGGTTGATTGTTTATAATAAAGCCACATTAAATGAAATTGAAGAGGTAGAAAAGGAAGCCAAAAACAGGGCCCGCTCAGCCCGCGATAAAGCCTGGAAAAATTATACTTCTTCCTTCAAAAATGAACGCGATCAGCTCGCTAAGTTGGTTGCTGCCTTCGATCAACAGCTGGAAACCGGCGGTGCTAAAATGGAGGAGCTACAACAAATCGATGAAAAGATTTTTCCTACACGCAGGGCTTTTCTGAGTTTTGCCAAACGCCTGGTGTACGAATTGCACCGCGATAAAAAAGCGCCTGAAATTAAAGCAGCATTGAAAGACTGGGTAGAAGCTTTTGAAGAGCGAAGCAGTCGCTTTTACAATATGCAGCTTCATCGCGAACTGAAGGATGCTGCCACAAAAGTTAAAGCCGTTGAACCTGTTTACAGTAATGAAAGCAGCGAGGTAAACGGTTCGGATGTTATTAATTACAACTTTCACGAACTATTCAAACGACACCCCCGGTTGATTACTTTTGGTGAAGATACGGGCAAGCTGGGCGATGTAAACCAGGGAATGAAAGGAATGCAGGAAAAATTCGGAGAACAGCGCGTTTTCGATACCGGCATTCGTGAAACGACCATCATCGGTCAGGGCATTGGCCTGGCCTTGCGCGGCTTCAGGCCCATTGCCGAAATCCAGTACCTCGACTACCTTATTTATGCCCAGTCTACACTCAGCGACGACCTGGCAACCATGCAGTACCGCACCATGGGCAAACAGGCCGCACCGGTCATTGTGCGTACCCGGGGGCATCAGCTGCAGGGGATCTGGCATGCCGGTTCACCCATGCAATTGCTGCTGGGCTCCCTGCGTGGAATGTACCTTTGTGTTCCCCGCGATATGACACGGGCAGCCGGTTTTTACAATACCCTGCTCGAAGCCAACGATCCGGCGCTGGTCATTGAGCCCCTTAAAGGTTACAACGTGAAGGAAAAACTTCCGGAAAACCTGGGCGGGTTCAGAGTACCGCTGGGAGTACCCGAAGTGCTTGTTGAGGGAAGTGATATCACCATTGTTACTTATGGATGGAACGTCCATCATGTAGAAAAGGCAGCGCAATTACTTGCAGAATACGATATTTCGGCCGAAGTAATCGATGTGCAGACTTTGATGCCCTTTGACCTGCCACAGCTGATCAAAAAGTCGGTGATGAAAACCAATAAGGTGCTTTTTGTCGACGAAGATGTCCCGGGAGGGGCTACAGCCTATATGTTGCAAAAAGCCCTCGATGAACAAAAGATATTCAACTATCTCGATACGGCACCCCGGACACTGCCTGCCATGGAGCATAGGCCGGCCTATGGCATCGACGGGGAATATTTCTCAAAACCCAATGTTGAACGTATTTTTGAAACAGTGTACGGGATGATGCACGATACCGATGTGAAAGCTTTTCCTTCTATTTTTTAAAGTTGAATGAATTGCAATAAAGCCACAAAGTGAACAAGAGTAGTAAGAAGCGTTGTTCACTTTGTGGTTTAATCATGTTTTGAAGACAAAATTTTTGAAGTTTGTATTGAACAAAATGGACAGAAAATGACTTCTATTGTTGTTTTGTTTAAATAAACAATTGGTAAATTGAAACAAATTAAATCAAATATCGATATTGGCAGTGAAGCATTTCGGAATCAGCGTGCGAAATATGAGCTTCTAATCAATGAATTGCGTCAGAATTTTCGTGCTGTTAACGATCGCAGCGAGCAAGGAGCGGTGCTTCGGCATCTTGAACGTGGAAAACTTACGGTTCGTCAACGTATCCGGCTCTTGATCGATGAACATACTCCATTTCTTGAGTTGTCGGCTATGGCTGCAAAAGGCCAGTACGATGATCAGTTTCCTTCGGCTGGTATTGTGACGGGAATCGGGCTGATTCATGGTCGTGAAGTGATGATTGTAGCCAATGATGCCACCGTAAAGGGTGGAACCTATGTTCGTGAAACTGTTAAGAAACATCTCAGGGCGCAGGAGATCGCCTTGCAAAATAATCTGCCCTGTGTGTACCTCGTTGATTCGGGGGGGATTTTTCTGCCTGAACAGGCCAATATTTTTGCCGACCGATTTAATTTTGGTCGTATTTTCCACAATCAGGCAAGCATGTCGGCCCGCGGGATTCCGCAAATTTCGGTGGTAATGGGCTCCTGTACCGCAGGAGGTGCCTACATTCCTGCCATGAGCGATGAGACCATCATTGTTAAAAACCAGGGAACCATTTTTATTGGCGGACCGCCATTGGTGAAGGCAGCTACCGGCGAAGATGTTACCGCCGAGGAACTGGGTGGAGCCCTTGTTCATACTTCGGTTTCGGGTGTGGCCGATCATTTGGCTGAAAACGATGTGGCCGCCCTGAAAAAGTGTCGCGAGTTGTTCGAGACCATTCAACCGGCCCCAAGGCAGGTACTTGAAATGAAGGAAACAGAAGCACCGGCTTATCCTCTTGAAGAGCTGTATGCCCTGGCGCCGGTCGATTTGAAGAAGCCGGTTGATGCCCGCGAAATCATTGCCCGCCTTGTTGACGGAAGCCGATTTAACGAGTTCAAGGAACGATATGGAACTACCATTGTTACCGGTTTTGCCCGCATTGAAGGTTATCCGGTGGGACTGATTGCCAACAACGGCTTTCTGACCACCGAAGCTTCGCTGAAGGCTGCACATTTCATTGAATTGTGTAACTTCAGAAAAATTCCCATGGTGTTTTTGCAGAACATTACCGGCTTTATTGTAGGCAAAAAATACGAGCAGGAAGGCATCGCGCGGGCGGGAGCAAAGCTGATTCATGCCGTGGCTACGGCAAGTGTTCCCAAATTTACCATCGTAACCGGTGGTTCGTATGGTGCCGGAAACTATGCCATGGCAGGCAGAGCTTTCGACCCAAATTTTCTTTTTATGTGGCCCAATGCCAAAATCGGGGTAATGGGCGGAGAACAGGCAGCCGGCGTTTTGCAATCGATCAACAGCAAAACCGGTGGACGTGATCTGATCGAACAGTTTGAAGCCGAAAGCTCGGTGTATTACAGTAGCTCACGCATATGGGACGACGGGATCATCGATCCGGTGGATACCCGCAAGGTATTGGCTTTGTCGATTTCAGTAGCTCTGAATCAGCCTTTTGCAGAACCCAAAACCGGCATTTACCGGATGTAATCAGATAAAATGAAGAAAGGATATCAAAATATAATAATAGAACAGAACGATGCAGTAGTCACCGTATGGCTGAACCGTGAGGAACGCCACAATGCACTCGACCCACTGATGATGCGTGAACTCATGCAGTTTTTCGAAAGCATTGAGGATGACAGGCAAATCAGGATTGTGGTACTCAGGGGAAAAGGCCGCTCGTTTTGTGCCGGAGCCGATATTGGCTGGATGAAGTTGGCCGCTCATTTAAGCGAGGAAGAAAACCTGGCTGACAGCCGTTTACTTTCGGCCTTCTTTTCCAGTATTTACAAAAGCAGAAAGCTTACCATCGCAATAGCACATGGCAGTATTTTTGGTGGTGGAAATGGTATTCTTGCTGCATGCGACATGTCATACGGATTAAACGACAGTCGTTTCTCGCTGAGTGAAACACGGCTGGGATTGATTGCAGCTACCATATCACCCTATTTGTTAAAACGAATGAAGGTACATGAATACAAGGAATTGGTATTAAGTGCCAGGATTTTTAACGGGGAAGAGGCAGCCCGCCTGGGATTGCTGAATATGGCTTTTGCCTCGGAACAGCTCATGGAACAACATGTTGAGCAACTAATACAGCATATTTTGAAGGGAGGTCCTGAAGCAGCTTTCCGTTCAAAGCAAATGATTAATGAGTTGAGCGATCCGGCACTTTTTCCATCACTGCTTGATTCGATTCCCGAAATATTGGCTTCGGTAAGGGTGAGCGATGAAGCAAAAGAAGGTTTTAGCGCCTTTCTTGAAAAACGTAAACCCGGGTGGCAATAAATTGAAGCAGGAAGACGATGTTGAAAAAATTCACTAAAATACTGATTGCCAATCGTGGAGAGATTGCACTTCGCATCATCAGGGCCGCACACAAACTGAATGTTAAAACAGTGGCACTTTATACAGCCGGTGAGGAAAACGCTCCCCACGCACTACAGGCTGACGAAGCAGTGCTTCTGGGCAATGGAGACCTGGCTGCTACCTGGCTGAATATTAATAAGATTATTAATCTGGCCATTGAAACCCGGGCCGAAGCCATTCATCCCGGATATGGTTTTCTTTCTGAAAACCCTGAACTGGCCGAGCGTTGTGAAGCGTCGGGGCTTGTATTTATTGGGCCTCCTGCTGACGTACTGCGTAAAATGGGAAACAAACTCACGGCTAAAAAGCTGGCTTTGGAGGCCGGAGTAAAGGTACTTCGCAACGTTCTGTCCGATCGATTGGCACAGCAAGACGAAGCAGTATCGCTAAATTATCCGCTGTTAATCAAAGCGGCGCATGGGGGAGGCGGAAAAGGGATGCAACTGGTTCGTACGGCTGCAGAGCTGAAAGAAAAAGCAATAAAAGCAGAAAGGGCTGCTGTCTCTTATTTTGGGAACGGTGAAATTTATCTTGAAGAATTTGTAGAAGAGGCCAGGCACATCGAAGTGCAGGTCATGGCCGATCAGTTTGGCAACCTGGTGCACCTTGGTGAGCGCGACTGCACGGTGCAACGCAATCATCAGAAAATTATAGAAGAAGCCCCCGCGCTTGTAATTGACGAGGACTTGCGCAAACAACTTCATCATGCGGCGCTTGAATTGTGCCGGAAAGTAAAGTATGAAAATGCCGGAACGGTAGAGTTTCTGGTACGCAACGATCAGTTTTGGTTTCTCGAAATGAACCCGCGCATTCAGGTGGAACATCCGGTGAGCGAAGAGGTGAGTGGCATCGATCTGGTGAGCGAACAACTTTCGGTAGCAGCCGGTAACCCCTTGTCGTTTCGTCAGGACGAGGTGAATATTAAAGGCCATGCCATCGAAGTGCGGCTTTACGCCGAAGATCCTTTGAAAAACTTTGTTCCTTCGGGAAAGCTGGTGCTCCATTATCATTTTCCCGAAAAAGCCGGTGTAAGAGTTGAATCAGCCATCGCAAGTGCTTCGCTTAGCAGCAGCTTCGATCCCTTGCTGGCAAAAATTATTGTTAGTGGCAGCAACAGGGCAGCAGCACGTTTAAGACTGCTCGAAGTATTGGCTGACACAGTGATTATTGGACCCCGGACTAACCTGGCCTATTTGCGAAGCATCGTGGCTTCGGACGAATTTGCACAGAACCGCCTGCACACCAAATACTGCGAAGAACATCAATCAAAGCTGCTGGAACTTTCAAGAAGCAACGAGAAAATAGTGCAGGCTGAGGCCTGGCTGGCAGCAGGGCTTTATCTTTTGTTTGGACCCGTAAATGCTGAATTAAACACGGCATGGCATACCACCGGCCATTTTTCCTTGCATCCGATGATTGAGTTGCATCTTGATGATGAGCACTACAAGCTGGCTTATCGTTTTACTCCAGATGGAATCGTTGTTCAAAACGGAAATACTGAGACAACGGCCATCATCGAAAAACATGAAAAAGTGAAAAATCAGCTTTTTATCAACATAAACGGTGAACAAAAAGCATTTTCATTTTTTAAAGAAAACGGAGTTTCCCTACGGCTTGCATACGATGGAAAGGTGATCAGGGTGACCAGTCCTTCGTTATTGGGCTTTTATCCCGAAGATCAGCAAGCCGCCGACGAAGGGCTTCAGCATGAAATGCAAGTGATTAAATCGCAATTGTACGGGAAAGTTGTAACAATCAATATTGAAAAGAATCAAACCATTAATAAGGGAGAAGTACTGTTGGTAATCGAATCGATGAAGTCGGAAAATGCAGTGCTTTCGCCTAAAAAAGCCAAAATTAAAGAGATAACAGTAGCGGTGGGTGCCCAGGTTACCGACCAAATGCCATTAGTTTATCTGGAGGATCTGTAAATATGGATGAATTATTAGCCAAAGAGTACGTATTGTACCGTAAAAAAGTAAGAGAATTTGCCGAACAGGAAATCAAGCCTGTAGCCATTGAGCTCGATAAAAAGGAAGAATTCTCGGTTGAACTGGCCCAGAAAATGGGGAAGGCCGGTTTGTTTGGTATTACGATGCCCAAATCGTTGGGGGGGCAGGGTCTCGACTACCTTTCGTACATCATTGCCATTGAAGAACTGGCCAGGGTTGACAGTTCGCCGGCAGCAACCATTGCAGCGCATAACTCGCTGGGCATTACCCCGATTTATAACTTTGGAAGCGAGGAGCAGAAGCAAAAATACATTCCTGCTTTGTGTACCGGTGAAAAGTTATGGGCTTTCGGACTAACAGAGAAAAATGCCGGTTCCGATGCCAAAGGTGTGGAAACAACGGCCGAACTGGTCAATGGACAGTGGGTCATTAACGGCTCAAAGATGTTCATAACCAATGCAGCCTCCGACATCGCTTCGGGCATTACCAACCTGGCCATCACCGGCTACGAAGGTGACAGAAAAGAGCTTACGGCCATACTCACCCCCCGTGAAACTCCCGGGTACATCACCGTGCCCATGCATGACAAACTGATGTGGCGCTCGGCCGACAATGCCATCATGACGTTTGAGAACTGCAGGGTGCCTGAGGAGAACATCCTCGGAGAGCGTGGACAGGGGATTAAGATCATGCTTTCGACCCTCGATGGAGGACGTTTGTCTATTGCCGCCATGGGGCTTGGACTGGCGCAGGGAGCTTACGAAATGGCCATGGAACACGCACAAAAGAGAAAACAATTCGGAAAGCCCATTGCTGAATTCCAGGGCATCTATTTCAAACTGGCCGACATGGCCACCAAGATTGAGCTGGCACGAAATACACTCTACAATGCATGTCGCCTGAAGGATGCCGGTTTACCCTTTGGAAAACAGGCAGCCATGTCGAAATATTACTGTTCGCAAATTGCCAAGGAAGTTTCGGACGAAGCGGTTCAAATTTTTGGTGGTTACGGATTGCTGCGTGAAAATCATGTTGAACGTTTTTACCGCGATCAGCGACTCCTGCAAATTGGTGAGGGAACTTCTGAAATTCTGAAAATGGTCATTTCACGGCACGAGTACAAGGAATTCAACGCCAACAGGGAAGCGTAAAGCAAGCACTATGAACAGGACGCAGGGCATCATCAAAGGTTTTTCAAAACTCGGTCGCAGGCAGCGGATTGCCGTTTTGGAAGAATGGCTTGGAGAAGAGGTGCTCACAGCGCTCGATTCCTTCCTGCATCAGAATGAAAAGTACCAGAAGGCCTTTAGTGAGTTCAGCGAAAACTACCTGAGCAACTTTTTTCTGCCCATGGGCTTGGTGCCCAATGTACTTGTGAACAATGAAGCTTATCTGGTGCCCATGGTCATCGAAGAAAGTTCGGTGGTGGCAGCCGCTTCGCGTTCATCGCGTTTTTGGGCCGAACGGGGAGGTTTTAAAACCAGTATTTCGGGTACCGTAAAAAAGGGACAGGTGCATTTTACCTGGAAGGGTAAGCCGGAGCAGTTGAAACTACTTTTCGAAAAACTGAAACCCGAATTTTGGGAGCTTACTGAGCCCATTACCCGGGGAATGAGAAACAGGGGAGGCGGAATCACAGCCATTGAGCTTCGCGATAAAAGTGATCGCCTGCCGTCGTATTATCAGCTCGATGTGAGTTTTCAGACGGCCGATGCCATGGGAGCCAACTTCATCAATACCTGTCTTGAAGCGCTTGCCGCAAGGCTTCAGCAAAGCTTTGACGAAACAGGCAATGGTGAGGGCGAGGTGCTGATGTCGATCCTTTCGAATCACACCCCCGAAAGCCTTGTGCGCTGTACTGTTTCGTGTACGATCGATGAGCTGGCTCCAATGAGCGGCTCGTACGCTCCGGCCGATTTTGCCCGTCGTTTTCAGCTGGCCGTTCAAATGGCACAAAACGATGTATCGCGGGCCGTAACGCACAACAAGGGAATCTACAACGGAATTGATGCTGTGGTTCTGGCCACCGGCAACGACTGGCGGGCCGTTGAGGCTGCCGGTCATGCCTATGCAGCCAGGAGTGGCACATACAGTGCACTTTCGGAAGTGCAGCTTGAAAACGGTATTTTCAGCTACAGCATTGAAGTGCCGCTTGCCATTGGTACCGTAGGAGGTCTTACAAAAAACCATCCACTGGCAGCACTTTCGATCCGTCTGCTGGGGGATCCCGGTGCAGAGCGCCTGATGGAACTCATGGCAGCCCTGGGCATGGCCAATAACTTTTCGGCCCTGGCATCGCTCGTCACTTCGGGAATTCAAAAGGGACACATGAAAATGCATTTGGCCAATATGCTGACTCAACTCAATGCCAGCGAGCAGCAAACGAAGGCAGCCAATGAGTACTTCAGGGAAAGAGCCATCAGCTTTTCGGCTGTTCAGCAGTTCTTAAAAGAGCATTGAAAAATCTTTATTGTTAAATACAAGCAGTCCAACATGTCGGAAATGAACAAGCAGCTTCAACGTTTTTACGCGCATGGAAAACTCATGCTCAGCGGTGAATACCTGGTACTGAAGGGAGCACTTTCGCTGGCTGTACCTCTGAAAACCGGGCAGGAACTGTTGTTAAGTGAGGGAACAGAAGATGGTTTACTGTGGGAGTCGAAAGAAATGGGTAGAAGCTGGTTGAAGGCACATTTTGATGATGAATTACAGCTTGTTTCGACCAGCGATCGTGCTATTGCAGAACGACTTCAGCGCTTGCTGATAAAGGCCCGTGAGCTGAATCCTGATTTCCTGGCTCAGAAACAAAAGCTGCATTTGCTTTCCTCTCTTGAGTTCATGCGTGAATGGGGCTTTGGATCGAGCAGTACTTTGGTGAGTAACATTGCTTCGTGGGCGCAATGCGATCCCTTTGCACTCAATGCGCACGTTTTTGGCGGTTCGGGCTACGATATTGCCTGTGCACAGGCTTCGGGTCCGCTTTTGTACCAGCTGAGAGATGGCAAGCCGGTCTGGGAAGAACTTTCTTTTTCGCCGCCTTTTGCCGGACAGCTTTACCTTGTTTGGCTCAATCGTAAACAGGATACCCGCAGTGGCCTGGCCCGCTTCGATCCTGAAATGGTAAGCGCAGCTCAGCTTGAAGAAGTAAATAATATTACCCGCGAAATGTTGCAATGCAGCAGCTTGTCCGACTTTCAGCGTCTGTTGCTTCAACATGAAGAACTGATTGGAAAAACACTCAATCAGCTGCCTGCAGGAAAGCGTTTGTTCGACGATTTTCCGGGCGTGGTGAAATCACTGGGAGCCTGGGGTGGCGATTTTGTTCTGGCAGCCTCCGATCTTCTGCCTTCAAGATTGATGGATTACTTTAAACAAAAGGGCTTTCCTACTGTTTTTCGATACAACGATTTGCTTTTTCAATCATGAGTAATACCCATTATCAACTTCAATTTTTTGTAAACCGTACAAAAATGTCAAAACAGCAGACAAGCATTGCCTGGCAGGCACCTTCTAATATTGCACTGATAAAATACTGGGGAAAACGCGGGGAACAGCTGCCTGAAAATGCCTCGCTGAGCATGACCCTGAAAAATGCATTCACCACAACACGCATGAGTTACGAACCCTCGGGCGATGGTTTAAAGCTAGCGTATTTGTTCGAGGGAATTTCGAATGCACTGTTTACACAAAAGGTGAAAAATTATTTAAGCAGGTTGAAGGAGGAGTTGCCCTTTCTTGATCAATTTGCACTGGAATTTAGCAGCAGTAACAGTTTTCCTCATTCAACCGGCATTGCTTCGTCGGCCTCGTCGATGGCGGCACTGGCACTTTGCCTGGTAAGCATGGAAGAACAGGTCACAGGAAAGCAATACAGTACAGCGGCTTTTTATCAACGGGCATCGCACCTGGCACGACTGGGATCGGGGAGTGCTTCCCGTTCGCTATATGGTGCCTACACCACCTGGGGCAAGGTAGAAGGCCTTGACGAAACTTCCGATTGTTTTGCCTCTCCGCTTGCAAGTCCCATCGATAATAAGTTCATTGGCATGGGCGATGCGGTATTGCTGGTGAGCAGCAAGCCAAAAAGTGTATCCAGCTCGTTGGGTCATCATCTGATGAAGGTACATCCCTTTGCTTCGGCACGGTACCAACAGGCCGAAGCACAACTTCAGTCGCTGCTGGTATGTATGCAGCTGGGCGATTTCGAGTCGTTTGCCAGCATTGTCGAGAATGAAGCCCTTACCCTTCATTCCCTGTTGATGACCTCGTCGCCCGATGGCTTACTGCTAAAACCCGGTACCCTTGAGATCATCGATGCGGTGCGAAAGTTCAGAAAGAACACAGGCATTGAAGTTTGTTTTACACTCGACGCCGGTCCCAATGTACATCTGCTTTATCCCTTGTATGAAAAGGAACATGTATTGCGCTTTATCAACGATGAACTGAAGCCGTTTTGCGAAGATGAAAAGTGGATCGATGATGAAACCGGCAGCGGTCCGCTGCGATTACAATAGAATGAAGGATGAAGCGTTTTCCGTCTAAAATATTATTGTTTGGAGAATACGGTCTGGTGGCCGGAGGTAGTGGCCTGGCTCTTCCGTATCCAAGGTATGGCGGATTGTTTACAAAGAAGGATGGACAGACCGCTGCGCTGATGGAGGAATCGAAACGGAATTTGAAGCGGCTGTTGGCTTTTCTTCAGTTCAGGAGCAGTGATTTTAGTTTTCTCGATTTGCCCCGTATGGAAAGCGATTTCAACGAGGGGTGGTGGTTCGATTCAAACATTCCCGGAGCCTATGGTTTGGGAAGCTCGGGGGCCCTGGTGGCAGCGCTTTATCATCGATATGTCGTTGAACAGGCAACTTCGCTAACAACAACCCGTCAGCAACTGGCTTCGATCGAATCATTTTTCCATGGATCAAGTTCAGGCACCGATCCCTTGGTATCCTTGCTGCAAACACCGGTTTTACTCCAAAGCGACGGATCGATCGAGGCCCTTGAAGCGTGGAATGCAGAAACAATGAAGGCAAAGATTTTTCTGGTCGATACCGGTGACAAGTCGAAAACGCTCAGTTTGGTTGAATGGTTCAAAGCACAGCTGCAAAAGCCCGCTTTCAGGGCAGCCACCGAAAAAGAAATGCTGGACGTTAACGATCGCATCATTGCTGCCATTCAGCAGGGAAAAGCTTTCGATATCGACCAGCTGAAAAGCTTGTCACGCTACCAGAACGATTACCTTTACCCGATGATTCCCGAGTCCTTTCATCAGCATTTCATGGCCGGGTTCATGAGTAATGAATTTTTTTTCAAACTGTGCGGATCGGGCGGAGGTGGTTTCATGCTTTGTTTTGCCATCGATGAGCAGGCTGCCATCAACTATTTCGAAACAAAAGGTCTGACTTATCAACCTTTGTTTTCTTCCTGAGTAATTCCTCTTAACCGGCAGGCAGCTGATTTCGTTTTGTTTTAGTACTTTCGCAGTTTAAAGCGCTAAGCATGGTAAAAATTGGAAAATGTTGTGTGTTGGAAGTAATGAGGCTGACTGAACCGGGAGCTTATCTCGATGGCGGACCTTACGGTGATATATTGCTTCCCGGGCGCTACGTCCCCGAAAACTGCAAGGTAGAAGATGAAATTGAAGTATTTATCTCCTTCGATTCGGAAGACCGTCTGGTAGCCACCACCGATAAACCAACGGTGATGGTCGATGAATTTGGTTTTCTCGAAGTGGCCGAGGTCAACCGCTTTGGTGCCTTCCTGGAATGGGGCTTGCCCAAACAGTTGTTTGTGCCTTTCAGGGAACAAGTGCTAAGAATGAAGGAAGGGCTTTCGTATCTGGTGTTTGTGTATGTCGATCGGAAAACCGGTCGGATTGCCGCTACCTCGAAAATCAGAAAACACCTCAGCAATACCGATATTGAACTAAGCGAAGGCGATGAAGTGGATTTAATTATTGCCGACAGTACCGAACTGGGCTACCATGCCATCGTAAATCAGAAACACCTGGGCATACTCTATCACAATGAGCTTTTTCAGCCGGTAAAAACGGGCGATCAGGTAAAGGGCTACATCAAAAAACTGCGCGGGGATGGAAAAATCGACCTGAGTCTTGAAAAGCAGGGCTACAAAAAGGTCGATCCTGTGGCAGTCAAAATACTGGAGCAACTTAAAATGGCCGATGGCGAACTGCTGCTTTCCGATAAAAGTGATCCCGAAATTATTAAATCTACACTGGGCATTAGCAAGAAGACTTTCAAAAAAGCCATTGGTGCATTGTATAAGGAAAAGAAAATTAGCATTTCAGACGACCGCATACGACTGTTGTAAGTTGTCAATCATCTTTCTTTAAAATATTTAGCGAAGGCTGCTGTTTGGCGGTGCTGCTTTCCTTTCAATTTTATTAAACCCTTTTTAAGCTCCGATGTTATAGTTCACAGCCGCCTGTGTGGAAGGGCGGTGAAAAACACGGAAAATAGTAATGGAAAGAAGAAGCCGAAGGCTGCCCGACTGGATGAAAACACCCATGCCGGGCGGAAAACAATATCTCGAAGTCAAGACACTTATAGCACAACATCAGCTGAACACCATTTGCACCAGCGGCAACTGTCCCAACCGGGCCGAATGCTGGGGGGCAGGAACGGCCAGCTTCATGATTCTGGGGAACAAATGCACCCGCAATTGTCGTTTTTGCGATGTACCCAATATGATCCCCGATGCCCCCGATTGGGAAGAACCACAGCGTCTGGCCGAAACCATTCGTACCTTAAAGCTCAAACATTGTGTAATCACTTCGGTAGCTCGTGACGACATGAAAGACGGAGGTGCTGCCTTTTGGGCCGAAACCATCAGGGTAGTGAAGAAGGTGAATCCTGAAGTAACACTTGAGGTACTGATTCCTGATTTTGATGCCAGTGCTGCCGACATACAGAAAGTGATTGATGCACAACCCGAAGTGATTTCGCACAACCTCGAAACGGTGCGCCGCCTGACGTCTAAAGTGCGCGACCGGGCCCGTTACAATCGTAGTCTGAGTGTACTCGAACAGGTGGCCAAGTCGGGCATTGTAGCCAAGTCGGGCATTATGCTCGGCCTGGGTGAAAGCCCCGACGAAGTGCTCGAAACCATGGACGATTTGCGGGCCGTTGGCTGCAAGGTGATGACCATCGGGCAGTACCTGGCACCGTCGGAGCACCACCTGAAAATAGAAGAATTTGTGAAGCCCGATGTGTTTAAAATGTACAGGGAAGAAGGGCTAAGGCGTGGTTTCAGCTTTGTTGAAAGCACCCCGCTTGTGCGCTCTTCGTATCATGCCGAACTGCATGTGAATGCCTGAATTTACGATGAGTACCCAAAAATCTTAATGAATAATGAAGAAAAACGATCAAAAAATACTGTGTAAGATTCTGGACATTATTGATGTGACTGAATCGACCTATGTGCTGCGCCTCGAGCGCAATGGCTTTGAGTTCAAGGCCGGTCAGTACCTGGTGCTGAGCATCCCCGATGAGCGCAAGGCCCGTGAATATTCGATTTACAGTCCGGAAGATGCCGATTATCTCGATCTGCTGATCAAGGAGGTCGACCCGGGCGATTTCTCGCACGAACTGAAATACCTTAAGGTGGGAACCAAGGTTGAAATCAGCGGTCCCTTTGGATTCTTCATTCTGAAGGAGGAAGTAATCGCCAAGCAGCAGCCTGTTGTTTTTGTGGCAACAGGAACGGGAATTTCGCCCTTTCACAGCATCATACTATCCAACTCAGGGCTCGACTACCAGGTGCTGCACGGCGTGCGCTACAAATACGAAGCCTATCACAAGGCCGACTATGATGCCGGGCGCTTTGTTCTGTGTTCGTCGCGCGAAAATGGCATTGGCTACAAGGGCCGCGTAAGCGATTACATCAAAGAAAACAAAATCAATAAGAAAGCACTTTATTACCTGTGCGGCAACTCGGCCATGGTCGACGAAGTGACCGATATCCTGGAAGAGAAAGGCCTTCCTGCCGACAACATTAAGACGGAGATCTTCTTTTAGAGAGCGAATTTTAATGGATAATTAATTATGGATATTAGATGTAGATGCGGAGTTTGTTATAAATTAAGAAAGCTATTGCAGGATGCTTATTTCAGAACAGCCTTTTAACATCTTAGTTTTTTGCATAGCAAGTGAGATGCAGCGCTTTTCCTTCTTTCGTTCTTAACTCAGCCATAAAAGAAAAAAATACTAAAGCTTACAGGAATAGAAAGGATGCTGCCGTTTAATAAGAGGAACAAGCCATTCAATAGTTTACATAAAATTTGTATACTTATACTTTCTAATTTAGTGGTGTTTATTCACCAAAAAGTATGCAATGAAAACAATGGCTTTCCTTTTTATGTTTGTTTCAGTTTTTGCTTTTGCAAGTACTGAGTTTCCCGAATTGAACCTTGAAACCGGAAAGAGATATCACATTGAAACCATTAGCCATGTAGATACTTCAGCAAGCTGGCTATACAGAAAATTCGATCAGCGAAAGTGGATACTAACACCGATAGCTTACGATACGGTGAGCAAAACGTACACCATAGAAGCTGTTCTTGACTACTATAAAACTGCCAGGCACGACTGGGTCGAATCGAAAGGCTGGCAGGAAATCCGTGATTATGAAACCGGTTACCATTCTATTCTTGCTTCACCTTTGGTAGCCTTAAATAAAACAAAGAAACCAATCATCTTCACAATCAGTAAGTCTGGAATAATTAGTGGATTTGATTACCGTAAATCTGGCCAGTCAATCGATCGTTATGAGATGTTCAGCAAGACATTTGAAGCAAGTTTCCAACAACTTTTTTTTCATAATAATGCCCTGGCCCAACAGGTCGCTATAAATGATTCAACTGTGAGCTATCGCTGCGAACCTTCAGGCAAGGATGGCACATTTATTAGCAGGACAGTTGAGTTGGATCGTGCCAGCGGATTAATTATCCGTCAATACCATAATGAGCTGATTCCTGAAACAAGTTTTGAAGTTGAGCCGGTTAAGGATGGTGCATTTAATCATTCCCTGTTTTTTCAAAAATATGTACCCTTATATCGTTCCAACTATAAGTATTTCGACGACAGATCTTTTGTAGGTTCAGAAAACGATACTGTTAACGTAATGCTTAAAGGAACCATTTTCCCGAAAGTGATGAATGAAGATACATTAATCGTTTACTTTTCAAAGCAAAAATACTTTCGTGTACCTCTCAACCGCGATGGAAGCTTTGAGGCGGCTTTTTATCTTTCCAGACCAATGCCTTTATTGTTTATTTACCCTGATGATTATTTAATGATCAATACAAGATATTCTACTTTTAGGGGTAAGGATTTTGGAATACACAAAAACCAACAGGAAATAATACTTTCACCAGGTGATCATATTGAAATTTCATTGCGTGAAGCTAATCATCTCATCATCGACTCAATTGCGGGAAGAGGATGGAATGAGGTGAAATATTCTACAATGATAAATTCATTTCTATCAAAAAAAGATTATTCCGGCAGTTTTAATGATTTTTTTCATAAATATTTATACGAATGGCGCGACCTTATTGATCCTTCCATATATCTCATGGACCTGTTTCAGTATCAGTACAGGCAGGTTATAATTCATGATGAATTGCATGATGCTATTTCTAAGGATGTATTGGTTAACAACAGTCTGGCTCTGAATAGTATTGCTTATTTTTATTTTCTTTATGAGTTTGTCGATAATGCTTTAGAAAATCAAATAAGCCAAAGTACCGGTGTTGATTTTGACCAAAATGTCAATGAGTTTGAATTCAATTATTTCATGGGGCAGTATTCCTTGAAAGAACCAGTCAAATCGAATTATGCTGCTTTTTGCATCTATAAGTTATTGAACACTTGGTATTGGCCTACAGGTATGGCCGAAGAGCTTTTTCCTTCCTTTGAAAGGAATTTTAGTGAAACTCCGGTATTTGAAGCTGTCAATAGAATGTACAAATTCAGGCAGCTAATAAGGGATGGAAATCCTGCTCCTGAATTTAAAGTGAATGATATCAATGGGGAAGAGCTTGCTTTAAGTGATTTTGAAGGTAAAGTTGTAGTATTGAATTTAATGATTCCTGGGCGAAATCGTTTTGAATATTTAACCAAACACATTTTTCGAAAAATAAAAGAATCCTACTTAGATAAGAGTGATGAAGTTGTGTTGCTAAATGTATTTTTGGGAAGTGAGTCTGAAATCCAGAAACTTTTAGTTATGAATCAACTTCCAGGCATTGTCGCAATTGATTCAAGCTATCCCAATTCAGAACTTTTTGAGATGTATCAGGTCGAAGGTTTTTCAAGGATTACTATTATCGACCGAAATGGTAACATAAGCGGAATTTCCAGAGGAATTAAAGGTGAAGAGATCATGGATGCTATTCAAATGGCGCTTTCAAAACCTTATCATGGTAAAAATGAATACCCGTTTTGGATACGTGTAACATTGATCGTTTTATCTGGTATAATCATTTTAATTTCAATGATATTTTTGTTGTACAGGGGCATTATGAAACGACGTTTGCAGAAAAGTGAGTTCAATAAAAAGATGCGCGAACTTGAGTTAACGGCCATAAGGGCACAGATGAACCCTCATTTCATGTACAATTGTTTAAACAGCATACAGAACATGGTGCAACAACATCAAAATGAAGCTGCTCATCTCTATCTTTCAAAATTTGCCTCCTTAATACGCCGTACATTGAATACCAGCAGAAAAGATGAGGTTTCGTTGCATGAAGAGCTGGAAGCGATCAGCGAATACATCGATCTTGAAAAGCTGCGGTTTGATTTCAGCTATGTGATGAATATTGATGAAAGTGTTGATGTTTATTCGGTTTTTGTACCTCCCATGCTTCTGCAGCCGTTTATTGAAAATGCGCTTTTACATGGGCTTTTGCCCAAAAAGGACAATCGTAAAATTGTATTGAAAGTTTGGAAGGAGGAGAATAGGGTCAAAATTGATTTAAGAGATAACGGAATTGGCCGAAAGATGGCTGCCGAAATTTCAGGAAACGGTAACGGGAAAGGTTTGCTGCTAAGTAAAGAAAGACTTAAACTGCTTAGCCGGATTTATGGCACTGATTATGAATTCTATATTGAAGATTTGAAAGATGAAAATAACTTACCTTTGGGAACTAAAGTGAGTTTTTGCTTTACTGATGAACAGTAGAATTTGCTCTAAATATCCTATCAATGACTGTTAAAGCTGTGATTATTGATGATGAACAAAGTGGCCGGGAGAACCTACGTGCTTCGATTGAAAAATACTGCGATGCTATTGAAATAATAGCGGAAGCTGATTCGGTACTTTACGGAATTGAAACAATCAAAATATATCAACCTGACCTGGTGTTTCTCGATATTGAAATGCCTGGTGGAAATGGCTTTAAATTGCTTGAATTTTTTGATAAGCCCGGTTTCGGCGTAATCTTCGTAACAGCTTATGACCACTATGCCATACAGGCCATAAGATTTTCAGCAATCGATTATATTTTGAAGCCCATCAATGTGGTTGAACTAAAAAATGCGGTTGTTCGCTTTGTTGAGCGGCAGAAAGAACAAAGCCGGCTTCTTTTAGAACATTTTCAGGACAATATCAGAAAAGAAAATTTGAATAAAAGAATTGCTCTGCCTACTGCACAGCAAATCGATTTCAAAGAAGTAAATACCATAATACGCTGCGAAGGCGAAGTCAATTATACTTTATTCCATTTCACAAATGGTTCTAATCTTTTAATCTCCAAAACCCTTGTTGAGTATGAAGAGATTCTTCAACCATACGGTTTTATCAGAATCCATAAAACCCACCTTGTAAACCTGAAGCATGTTGTTTCATTTCATAAAGCCGACGGTTGTTTTCTAACGCTTACTGACGGAACATCGGTGCCGGTTTCCCGAAGGAGAAAAGAAATTGTACTGGAAAAATTAAAGAAATAGTGCCCCTTTGTATCTGTGCATAGCACAAAGGGGCACTTTACTTATTTCGATATAATGAGTCGTTTTACCTGAATGCCGCTTTCGCTGTAAAGGGCGATTAAATAAATTCCTTCCTGCACCTTATCAAGATTTAAGTCGAAGCGGTGGTGGCCTGCGGCCAGTTGCGTTTGTGACTGCAGAATCATTCGTTCCCTGCCGGCGAGGTCAATTAATGTGATGCGTCCGTCAATGGAAAATGGCAGGTCGAATGTGACCGTGGCTGCATTGGCAGCCGGATTAGGAAATACCTTAAAATTATTTACCCGGAGTGTGTTACGGCATTCTTCAAAATAATTGCATTCAGGTTTTACCAGTTTGCTTTTGTTTTCAGTCATGATATAATTGTACTCGGCCTGTAGCTTTTTGCTGATCGCTGCCGGTAAATTTTGGAATAGATAGTCGGAGGGTTGGTACCAAAAGATCAGATCTTTGTTGAGAACATCGGGCAGCGAATCTTTTTTGATGATAACTGGTACCAGGTTTTCAACCTGGTGGATTGAGCCATCCGTAAAGTTGTATTGAAAGTCTCCACTAATGTGTGTAACGAAAGACAGCTTGTTTGTTGGTATTTCCTGTTTTTTATAATCAGGAGGAAAGCTCGTAATAACACGACCACTGCTGGAGAATTCTATTTCTCTTACCGAGTTGGTATCTCTTTGAAAAAACCGGAGTAATTTTGCATTAACATAGCCATCAATATCCTCAAACAATGTTGAATCATAAGTGATTTCAAAGCCCAATTGCTTTAATTCCTTCCAGCTTAAGTTGATGAATTTGGATGAGTCAATCAGGGTGGGCTGTGTGTAATCGATCAGGTTGAATTCAGGATATTGTTGCTTGATTGTTCTGAAATGATTGATATGACTGGCCTGCTTTTGAACTTCCGCTGGTAATAATGAAACAAACTCCTCTGTGACTGTAAACCATAAAATGGTATTGTTTGGATCACGGTTTAAAATCCCTTCGGGCACAAATACCGGGAACAAGGTATCGTTGGCCATTTCCAGATCATAATCAATATCGATTATGTCGCTTATATTCTCTCCAAAATAGAAGCTTTGTATTACCGGGTAGTAGTTATTCCGGGTTGTTGAAACCCTGTCAGTTGTATAAGAATTGTTCAGAGAGGATGTACGGGTTCCCACTTCTTTCTCTTCTTCCATGCTTATTTCATGAAACAGGGAAGTCAGTACTCCATTTTCAGTTTTGTTCTGATAGAATAAACTGTGCATGGTCCGCTCATCATCTTGTCCGTTTTGAACTGTATTGTATTTGATGAATTGAAATCCCAGCTTTTTGAGCAGTTCTTTGTCGGCAATAAGCATTTTCAAATCACCTTTAATCGTTTTAATATTATCAGGATGTTGCTGGGTGGTTTTTTGCAGATTAACCGGCGCAGAATTTCCCTTTGATGCTTCATTATTTTCAATCTGAAGGAATGAAGGCGAGCTCTCAGTCAGCTCTGTTTTTACTTTTTCTTCTGTTTGAGCTGTTTCAGGTTTTGAAATCGCTGTTTCACGATTGTTTGTTTCTTTCTGTTCTTCATAGGCATCGATTCCCTTTTTTTCTTCTGAAACAGCAGTAGTTACGGTGTTTGCAGCTTGTGAAAATGCAGTTTCATCGCTTGCCGTTTTATCAACATTTTTGGGTGGCCAGAATAAAACGGCGCTAATAATAATTGCTAAAATACTAGTCATAATAATAAATTTTAAAGGTTGAAACGGTTTACCCTTTATCCTGGCCGTGGATACAGGGCTGTTAATAATCTGGTGCACCTTTTCTTCTGTATAAATTGGCTCAAGTCGTTTTAACGACCTGAAAAAGTTTTCAATGGCTGTATCGTTATATCTTTTTTTCATTGCTGTGTTTTTTACAGGAGTAACATTACAACTTTACGTTCCCGCTCGTTGAGCATTTTCAACAGGTTTTCCTTTCCCCGTTTTATTCGCTGCTTGACCGCCGAAAGGCTCACTTGCTGAATCATACTGATCTCTTTTAGTGGCAAGTCTGAAATATGATAAAGTATCAAGGTTTCGTATTGTGACGCAGGTAAGCGTTTCATCTTTTCCATGATCATCGACAGCTCTGCTTTTACCTCTGCATTGGCATCAAGTGCCTCAATAAACGTTGCTGCTTTTTCGTTGTAATTTCCTTTAAACTTTTTTCTCCGTAGCTGTTTGCTGTAAATGTTATAAGCAATTGAAAATAAATACGAAGCAAAGGCCTGGTCGTTTTCAATTTGCTCAAACTTTTCATAAGCGGCCAGAATGGTGTCGTGCAATAAATCTTCTGCCAGTGTTTCGTTTTGGGTCAGCATGCGGCAATAGTTCGATATTTTTGGGTTGACCTGCTGGAAACATTGCATAAAGCTGGCTTGTTTGGTTTGCATTCAGTTGGTTTGTTTAAATGTTCTTCTTAAAAGTACCTTAGCTTCCGCAAAAAGTTACTGCTAAAATAAAGTGAATTTCGATGGTCGGTAGGAAATATTTTGTATTCTGTTGATAATGAATTGATCGCTTAGTGGATATTTTTTTGCCTGAAGTGCATCATGAATTGAAAAAACATCTAAATTCATTTTTTTATTTATAAGCGTTTTAATAATGATAACAATCAGAAGATCAGTAGTTGAGGATCTTTCTTTACTTCAGGAAGCGGAGCAGGTTTGTTTCCCTTCATTTCAGCGTAGTTCAAAACGAACACTTCAATTGAGTTTGAGCAGTGCCTTTCAGGAGGTATGGATTGCCGAAATTAAACAAGGAAAGCAAAAAGTGGTGGCAGGAATGCTGATTTTGCATTTGCATCCGCGTACCCTTCGTATTTACTCAATAGCCGTATTGCCTCAATTTCAGGGCAAAGGGGTAGGGGCCCGCCTGTTAACCCATGCATGCAGTCTGGGCCTGGCCAAAGGATGCGAGCGTGTTTCACTCGAGGCCCGGTGCAAGGATGAAACCCTGGTTGCCTGGTACAAGAAATTCGGATTTCAAATTACCGAAACCCTGATCGATTACTACATCGAAGGCGAAGATGCCTGGCGCATGATTTTTGTGCTTTCACGACCTAAATCGAGAGACAGCCTGTCAAACCTGATCGTGGTTGATCATCCTTCGAAGCTGAAGTTTAAAACCGAAGGGGTGCGGGTCATTTCATCGAAAAGCTACATTACCGATGCCGAATTCCAGTCGAACCGGAACTACCGGGTTTTCAACCTGAGCAATTCGTACCGCTATCAAAGCGCCGGTTATTATGTGTCGCTGCTGGCTTCGGCCCGTGAGCACCGTGCCATTCCAAGTGTAACCACCATTCGCGATTTTAAGAACCTGTCGGTTATCCGCTCCATTGCCAACGACATTGAAGAGCTCATCCAGGAATCGCTCGCCCGGGTGCAGGAGAACCGCTATATCCTGAATATCTTTTTCGGACAAACCCAGGAAAGTGTTTACAAAAACCTGGGTCACCGCCTGTATCAGTTGTTTGAAACACCGCTTCTGCAGGTTCAGTTTCTGAAAACCGATAAATGGATGATTCAGAAGGTGGTTCCGCTGAGCTTTAATAAGATAGAAGAAAATCAGGTGAAACAGATTGAAGAATTTGCCGGCCGCTACTTCAGTAAAAAACGTTTTCAAAAGCCCCGACTGAAACATTACAAGTACGATTTGGCCATTCTGATTAATCCCAGTGAAGCCAATCCACCTTCCTGTCCGCAGGCCCTGAAGCACTTTAAGGAAGCAGCCAACAAATGTGGTTTCTATGTCGATTTCATAACCCGCGACGATTACGAGGACATTTGTGAATACGATGCGCTTTTCATCCGCGAAACGACCAACGTAAACGATTATACCTACGAGTTTTCGCGTCGTGCCTATGCCGAAGGGCTGGTGGTGATCGACGATCCGTGGTCGATATTGCGCTGTGCCAACAAAATTTACCTGAACGAGCGCATGCGCCAGAACCGGATCCCCACGCCGCGTACCGAGATGCTGGCCAAAGGGGTTTTCAAGAAAAGCAGGGCACTCGAATTTTCCTATCCGATGGTGCTGAAACAACCCGACAGTGCTTTTTCAATAGGCGTAACCAAGGTGAACAATGCCGATGAACTGATCGACTCACTGAAACGGCTTTTTAGAAAGTCGGACATGGTGATTGCGCAGGAATTTCTTTATTCGGAATACGACTGGCGCATCGGGGTGCTCGACAACCTGCCTCTTTTTGCCTGCAAGTACTACATGGCCAAAGATCACTGGCAGATTTACAACTGGCAGGCCACCAAAGAAGAGGAAGCGGGCGATGCTGAAACCGTTCCCATTGAGCAGGTGCCCGAAAGTGTGCTGAAAGTGGCCCTGAAGGCAGCAGCACTCATGGGCGACGGCCTTTACGGGGTCGACCTGAAAATGGTGGGCAGTAAGGTGTACGTCATCGAGGTGAACGACAATCCCAACATCGATGTGGGAATTGAAGATGCCGTGCTGAAGGAAGAACTTTACATGAAGGTGATGCAATCGATCCTGAACCGGATTGAAGTATCGCGGAACATGACCCGCCTGGTGGCCATTGCGCCCGAATAGGAGAAGTAGATTATTTGTACGCTATTATCCACCATTGGTAGATCAAAATCCACTCCATTGTAAACAGAATGGCTTTTATTTGATTTGCGTTTCGATGATGTACTAACATTAATGTAATCAATAAGATGAATAAGTTATTTGCAGTAGTTGTGGTATGCTATGCCCTGGTGTTTAGCGCTTGTACCAGCAGTAAGAAAGAGCTTCGCAGTGGGAACCCGCTTTTTGATACGCCGTTTACAGCCGATCCGGCGGTACTGGTTTACAACGATACCCTGTATCTTTTTACCGGAAGTGATGAACAGGTGGAAGGGACCGATGGTTTTGTAATGCATAAATGGTATGTTTTTTCGACACCCGACATGGTGAACTGGACCAATCATGGAGTGAAACTCTCGGTGGCCGATTTTGAATGGGCCGCAGCCAATGCCTTTGCCGGTCATTGTGTCGAAAACCATGGCAAATTCTGGTGGTATGTTCCCATGGTTCATAAAGATCCAGCTGCACGTGTAAACGAAGGTTTTGCCATGGGAGTTGCCGTGGCAGATCATCCGCTGGGGCCTTATCGCGATCCGCTGGGCCGGCCCATCATTGCCGATACCACTGCCAATTCAATTGTGTTGAACATCGACCCGGCAGTGTATGTCGACGACGATGAGCAGGTTTATTTTTTCTGGGGTTCGTGGGGCGAAGTGCGCTCGGTAAAGCTGAAGAGCAACATGACAGAACTGGCGGGACCGGTTGAAAACATTGCGGGACTGAGCAATTTCTTTGAAGCACCCTGGGTGCACAAGCGCAACGATACCTATTACATGAGTTATGCAGCAGGTTATCCCTCGCGTACCGAATATGCCACTGCCCAAAGCATTAACGGCCCCTGGGAGTACCGCGGGGTAATTAACGATACCCTGAGCAATTCGCCAACCAACCACCAGGCCATTGTGCATTTCAAAGGGAACGATTATTTCTTCTACCATAATGCCGAGGCACCCGGTGGCGGTCCGTACCGTCGCAGTGTTTGTGTCGACAAGCTGGTGTACGACGAAAACGGACTGATTGAAAAAGTAGTTCGTACCAGCGAAGGAGTGCCTGCTATTTAATCAGACCATCAGAACTATTGTTTTAGAGGCTGTTTCACTTTGATGATCCGGCTGTTCATAGAAAAGCCCCGGCGACCTTTTGGTTTCCGGGGCTTAGGTGTTTTATGGGAGCTAAGTGCTTATTGGGCAGTTGGCAGGGGCTGACATTCACATCGCGCAGCCTGTTAATTTCGGTATCTATTCCTGGATCAGGACGGCTTTATGCTGTTCCGCTTAAAAACTGGTAGATGATCTTTGCCATTATGCCAGCTCCTGCTGCATTGGGATGAATCAGATCGGGGAAATATTCGGGATGCGCTGTCAAAGGGGTGTACAGATCAATGACAGGCAGTTCGAGTTCCCGGGCCAGTTCTTCTACCATTGGATTCATTTCGTGGTAGATGATGCTGTCGGAAATGCCCCAGCGTTCAGGAAAGGCAGGAACGGCTTTGAGCAGGATGACTTTAGGTTTTGACGGCAGTTGTTGGAACGAATGCACCAGGGCTTTGTAATCGCTTTTAAATTCGGCCTTGTATTGCCAGTTTTGTGGTTTGGTATCGTTGGTCCCCAGTTTGATCAGTACCACATCGGGATTGAAGGCTTTGGCTTGGGTGTAGATGTCTTCATGCACATAGGGGCGGTCACCTTTGGAGAGCAGGGTACGGCCACCAATGCCGAAGTTCTTCACTTCCCACGAAGCGCCCAGCAGACGTTGCAGTTGGGCAGGATAACTCAGGCTGTCGCGGTGTTCGATGCCCGAACCATAGGTGATGCTGTTGCCCACACAGGCCACCCGCACCGGATGGTCGTAGTCGGCCGGATTGACCAGTACCTTGTCTGACTGTTGGCAGGCTGCCAAAATTAGCAGGGCCAGCAGCATCGTAAACCAGGGTTTGATAATGCTTTTCGAATTCATGTTGATGATTGCTTTTGTAGGTTTGTTGAATTGTTGTGTTTTGTTTCGTAGCAGCAAAATTCTATATTTCAATTATTTTATGTATTCTTTTAGCCAACTCTGAATATTTATGCTTTTTGAGACCAGATACTTTGCCTTTTATCAGACTTTGCTTAAGGACAAATATTTCATGAACCCGGATGTAGCTTTTCACAGGTAATTTTTCGGATACATCATCGTCAGTCAAGGTGATATGTAATTTGTCGGATTTTAGCTTTGAAGTGATCTGTACTATCATCACATCACCTGCTTTATGTACTAAATCATTTGAAATTACAACAGCAGGGTGTAATTTATGACCTAAATTATCGGTAAACGGAACAGGAATAATTACGGTATCACCTTTAGTGAAGTTCATTTTATGGCTTATTTAATATTTCCTCTGCCCAGCTATCCCAAATATTGTCTGCGTCGCTGCTCCATTCTTTTGTAATGAGCTATCAGACAATTCGACAAAGGGTTTTTCTTCTTTTTCTTCAATTATTTCTAAACTTTTTACCTTGTTAAGTTGAGAGAGCAGCTTTTGAAGAAATAAACCTGATTTTTTGCTTTTGGGCTTAATTACAATGCCTTGCATGTTGATTAATTTTTATCAAAGATAGACGTAAAAGGTGATTTTTGCAATAAAGTGCTTAAAGCTTGCAGCTACAATCGTACGTTTTTCCTGGTGTTTCCGAATATTAAACCCATGGAGCCAAAGAAACAATGCCAGAAAGGGCTTTGTCCCGGGTTATTTCCCCCTTCATTCTTTGAAGGTTGAGTAAAAATTCATGTTTCCATACAAAAGTCCACCGGGCTGCAATGTTGATCCTCCTGTTTTCAGCCAATTTTTTGTATTTTGCCGGCACAAGCGAAGGCAATACCTGCTGGTAAAAACAATTCAATGTAACTATAAACCGAAACACATGAAATCCATCCTTGTAATTTTGCTGCTCTGCCTGTTTTCTTCGTCGTTGTTTGCCGGAGATCTTCATTTTTTCCATCTGAAACAGGTCAAACTGCTCGAGAGTGAGTTCAAAAATGCCCAGGAGCTCGATAAGGCTTACCTGCTGGCCCACGATCCCGACCGCCTGCTGGCGCCCTTCCTGATCGATGCAGGTTTTGAAGCCAAAGCCCCGCGCTACGGGAACTGGGAAAATACAGGGCTCGACGGCCACATTGGCGGGCATTACCTTACTGCGCTGGCTCAAATGTATGTTGCCACGGGCGATGAGGAACTGCTCACGCGTTTGAACTACATGCTGGATGAACTGGAACGCTGTCAGCAGAAGAACGGAAACGGTTACATTGGCGGCATTCCAGGCGGACAGGAAATGTGGAGAGACATTGCCGAAGGAAAGATCAATGCCGGAGCCTTTTCGTTAAACGATAAGTGGGTGCCACTGTACAATATTCACAAGCTTTATGCAGGCCTGCGCGATGCCTGGTTGATTACCGGTTTGGAGCAGGCCAGGAACATGCTCATTCAACTGTCGGAATGGAACATCAGGCTGGTGGAAAAGCTGAGCGATGAGCAGATCCAAACCATGCTGCGTTCGGAACACGGAGGCATGAACGAGGTATTTGCCGATGTGGCCATGATTACCGGAGATGAACGTTACCTGAAACTGGCCCGCCAGTATTCTCACCAGTTCATTCTCGATCCGCTGCTTAAGGGCGAAGATCGTTTGAACGGTCTGCATGCCAATACCCAGATTCCAAAGGTGATTGGTTTTGAACAGGTGGCCCGGGCAGCAGGTGATAAGGAATGGCACGAAGCGGCTGTTTTCTTCTGGAATACTGTGGTGAACGAACGTTCGATCTCGATAGGCGGTAACAGTGTGCGTGAGCACTTCCATCCAGCCGACGACTTCTCGTCGATGGTGACTTCGCGGGAGGGACCTGAAACCTGTAATACCTACAACATGATGAGGCTTTCGAAACAACTTTATCAGGCCGATCATGCACTAAAATACATCGATTATTACGAACGGGCCCTGTACAATCACATTCTCTCGTCGCAGCATCCCGAACACGGTGGACTGGTTTACTTTACTCCGGCACGGCCACAACACTACCGTGTGTATTCGAAGGCCGAAGAAGCCTTCTGGTGCTGTGTGGGATCGGGCATGGAAAATCATGGTAAATACGGAGAGCTGATTTATGCCTACGGTGACAATGAATTGTATGTTAATCTGTTTATTGCTTCGGAACTGAACTGGGAAGAAAAAGGACTGGTGCTTAGCCAAAACAACCGTTTTCCCGATGAGGCAGCCACCGCTTTGCACCTGCAACTGAAAAAAGCGAAACGCTTTACGCTGAAACTGCGCTATCCGGCCTGGGTAAAAGCCGGCGAACTGGTGGTGAAAGTGAATGGTAAAGTAACAGAACATGCGGCACAACCCGGCGAATATGTTGCCATTCAACGAAAGTGGAAAGACCACGACAGGGTGGAAGTGAGCCTGCCCATGCATTTGGAATACGAAGTGCTGCCCGATGAAAGTCACTTTGTATCCTTTGTATACGGTCCGCTTGTGCTGGCTGCCGCTACCGATCGCAGTCAGCTGGACGGGCTTATTGCCGACGACAGCCGCATGGGACACATTGCCAATGGTCCGCTGTATCCACTCGAAGAAGCACCGGTGCTTGTTGCTTCGGATTTGGAACAGGATGTAAAAATGAAACGTCGGGACGAAAAACAGGTTAAATTTGAGTTGGAAGGCCTGTGGCCCGAACAATACAATGGAATTCAGCTGGAGCCTTTTTACCGCATCCACGATGCACGCTATGTGCTTTACTGGCCTTATGCCAGTGCTGAAGAACTCGCTGTCCGTCAGGAAAAAATAAGACAAGAAGAAGCCGGGCGCAGGTTACTTGAAAAGCAAACCATCGACCAGGTAGCTCCGGGCGAACAACAGCCCGAATCGGACCATTTCTTTAAGGCCGCGGGCAGTGAATCGGGTGTTCATCAGAACCGGCACTGGCGCCATGCACGGGGCTGGTTCAGTTACCAGCTGCGCGACCCCGGGAAGGAAGCCAAAAAGCTGCGCATCACCTATTATGGTCTCGACCGCGACCGCTCGTTTATGATTAAAGTGAACGGCACCACAGTTGCGGTGGTGGAACTTAAGGGCGATCGGGGAGACGTCTTCTTCGAAGAGGATTACCAGTTGCCTTCTGAATTAATCGATGAAAGCAAGGGGGTGCTTGAAGTGAAGTTCGAGGCGCAGCCCAATTCGCTAGCCGGCGGAGTATACGGGGTGCGGCTGATGCGGTAAGTCAGGAAGCTGGATATTAGACCTTAGACCTTAGACTTTAGACTTTAGACAAAAGGTCAAAGGTCGAAGGTCAAAGGTCAAAGGTCAAAAAGTCAAAAGGGAATCAGGTATCAAGACTTTGGACTTTTGGACCTGCTTGCTGTTTGCTTGTTGCTGAATGTTCGATGCTCGAATCAAGTATCAAATATCAAGACTTTTGGGCTTAGGACTTATGAACTTAGGAACTCATGCACTCAGGTACTAAGGCACTCATACACTCCCACACTCCCACACTCATTTACTTTTCTTTCTAAACAAGGTACAGCATATTTTAGCTTTTGATGCATGTTATAATAATATATTTTATTAAATTGTAGCACCAAACAAAAAGTGCCATGGTGCTTACCCTAAAAAAAATAGAACACCGAAATGCCAGCCGGATCGGGGTCTTTTTCCCGTTTCACCGGCCAACGAGTGATCGGCTAAAGGCCCTGGGAGCCACTTACAGCCGCACCTGGCGCTGTTGGTATTTCGATTACAGCCGTGAAAATTACCAACTACTGAAGCAGCATTTTCCTGATCTTTTGATTGTTACTTCCAATAAAACAAAACATGATGATGCAGCGGCGGCCGGCTCCGAAAGCCGTGACCTTCCGCCCATAGCGCCTGTTAGCGATGCCGTAAAGCAGAACGAAGCAGGTTCGAAACTTCCTGATCGCGGTCCTATGCCGTTGAAGCAGGAACATAAAGCGGCCGCTGTGCCGCTTGCCCAAAAGCTGCATGTGCAATGTTTCGATAATTTGGGAAAATACTGGGTGGTGCGCATGCGTTACCATCGCCCAACCAGCCAGGAAATGTTGAAGATCAAAGGGGTTTACTGGAATAAACAGGAAAAGGCCTATTTGATTTACCGCGACGAGCATGTTAAAAGGCGGGTTGAAACTTTGCTGGAACAAAATGATTTACTGCCCGATGATTATTTCTCAAAAGAGAAAAAGCAGGCAGGCGGAGTTGTAGTGGTGAAAGCTCATCGTGAGAATACCAGTCTGATGCAGGTTGAAGTCCCTGCATCGTTCAAATTGCAACAGATGATCAAACGTTTTGCGCTGGCCCGCTACAGTAAGGAGTATCAATGTTATCTGCTGCCTGCGACTCCTGAAGTTTTTAAGGCAATAGGCACACATTACGAAACGGTGGAAGTGGGTATAAAAAGCCAGCTTCCCAATGGTTATCTAAAGAAAGAGAACATGCCCCGGCGTAAAAGTCTCTTGCTCGATAAAGCCAAAATGCGTATGATTGACAGGACCCCCGAGAAGGGGCTATTGTACATGGAGAGGATGGTCGACCAAATGCTGGCAAACAATATGAGCCACAATACCATCAATAATTATGGTCAGGCATTTTTGCGTTTTTTGCGCGATCATGCTTACGCCGATCCTTCGACCATTGATTACCACGACATTGTAAAATATCTTGGTCAACTGATGATGAAGGGGCTGACTTCTGCTTCGGGACAAATGTTGGTTAGTGCGCTTAATTATTACTATCAGCATGTTGAGCAGAACCATTCAATTGTGTTCAAATTGCCACGTCCACGGGCTGAGAAGAAAATCAGGACAGTATTTACCATGGACGAATGCTTGCAGGTATTTGGTACCATTGAAAATCCAAAGCATAAGCTGGTTTTGATGATAGCATATGGTGCCGGATTAAGGTTGAATGAAGTAATTACCCTGAAATGGGAAGATGTTTTGTTGGCCGAACAAAAGATTCATATCAAAAATGGCAAAGGGAAGAAAGACCGGATGGTGATGTTGCCTTATACTTTGATTAGTATGCTGGAGCATTACCGGGCACTTTATCCATCGGAAGGCTATGTGTTTGAAGGGCAAATAGCCGGAACACCCTACAGTCGGTCGAGTGTTGACCGGGTAATGGGCAGGGCTATGAAGAAGAGCGGCTTATCGAAGAAGGGGACTGTACATAGTCTCCGGCACAGTTTTGCCACCCATTTGCTAGATTTAGGTACAGATATTCGCTATGTTCAAGAATTGTTAGGGCACAAGGACATTAAAACCACGATGATTTATTCGCATTTGAGTCAATCGAATGTTGACAGAATACAGAGTCCGCTGGATCGGATAATGCCGGCTGAAGCCAAACAGCTGAACATAAAAAACAAGAAAAAGACGACAAAGTGAGATATATAAACTAGTTACAGCCTATATAAAAAAAGACTTTCAGACAGCCCAGAAAGTCACCGGCAGACTGTCGCTCTATTCAAGTTCAGCGGCTTGACATGACGAGAAGATTTTTATAAAAGTTGGCGGTTTTTCATCGGTTTGACAGTCTTTCGTTGACTTTTTAAAATTATACCGCGAGAGTTCTTTTCATATTTAGGTTTAACAAAACGACGGCTAAAAAAATGATTGAGCTTAACGAGGATTAAAGTTTTGCAGACAGTTTTTTCGGTTGCTGGTATTTGTGCCATGACTTTTTGCCGCTCAACGATTCGGAGAAAAAAATGATTGGTGTTTAAAAAGTGTTTTCGTAAAGATTTTTGAGAAACGATTACTTAAAAGCATATTTTTCAATATTTTATAATCGTGAGGACAGTTTTTAAAAACGGTCTGGTTTTCAAAAATGAGACAAACATTTTAAGCTGTTGCGATGAAATAAAAACAGATTTTTTGAGAAAATCTGTAGAAAGAGATAAAGTATTATATTTAACACACGGTTTTAATAAATATCAGCAACGATTAGATTTGACTGTTTCTTCAGGAGATGTTTAGTGAAACCAATAAAGACGAATATTTGACAAAATAATATACAGGCTGTAACAACGTGTAAATTTAAGCACGGGCAGCGTTGCAAATCCAACGCCCTACCCCGCTCCAACAGCGGCGTACCACGACAGGAAAGATGCCCGCAATCCGCGCCTAAACTTACACTCGTACGTTATAAACCATATCAAAAAAGACTTTTACACAACATTGAAAGTCATCGGCAGACTGTCGTTCTGTTCAATTTTTTTGCCATAACATGACAGGAAAACTTGCCGAGAAATTAGTGGTTTACAAAGAGTACGACAGTCTTTCGTTGACCTTTTAAAAAATTTAACCGCGAGAGTTCTTTATAGATATGGAGTTAAACTAAACGGACAAGTAAAAAATAGGCTTACGGTGGACAGGACTTTTTCGCTTTGCAGACAGTCTTTTCATTTGCGGCCAGAGTACCATGACTTTTATGCCGCTCAACGACCAGGAGAAAAAAGCGATTGGTGTTTAAAAAATATTCTCGTTACGATTTTTGAGTAGTAATTATTTAAAGTCATATTTTCAAACACTTTACCGCCACGAGGACAGTTTCTTAAACAGACTGGTTTTTCTAAAATAATACAAAGTTTTTAAAACTGTTGCGATGAAATGAAAACAGATTTTTTTGAGAAAATCTGCAAAAATTGGATAAAGTATTATATTTAACACACGGTTTTTATAAATGTCAGCAACGATTAAAGTTGACTGTTTTTCAGGAGATGTTTAGTGAAAACCAAAAAAGGCAACGAATATTTGACAAAATAAAATACGGTTTATAACATTTTGTTTATTGCATTGCGGCTGACGTGGTGCATGTCGCCTCGGATTCCCGTAATTATCCCGTCCGTATCCGGACAGATAATCACTCGCAATCCGCAACGACAACAAACAATTTTCCGTTAGCACCAATAAAAAAACGACACCCAACACACTCTATTCTAGACAGATAAACAGACTCTTAAAAAAAGACATTATATAATAAATGGCAGATGCATTAGAAATATACAGTGAATTTTACACGATTGGATCAAATGATTCGATGGGAATTATCAGACTTTATGAGAAAAACCGAATATTGCTTGACAATAAATCGACATTTAAGGATAAAGATGATTTCAATGATTTCATATTATTACTTGCACAATATGTGATAAGTCTGGAGAAAATGGGCAAATATTCAAAGACTCTAATGTATTCAGACAAGTTATTGCAATTGGTTGATTTAAAAAATGATGAATTTAACATTAACCAAAAAGATTTTACAACTTATTGGAGTATTTTGACTTCAAAAGGGCGAGCATTATATAATTTAAAGGATTATAAAAAATCAATTTCTATTTTTAAAAAATTACTTGATTGGGATTCTGAAAATGACAATTTTAAAAACTGGTTAGACGCATCAAAATCAAGACTTCGTAACTCGATTAATAAATATCTATATATAATAGCAGGTATTCTGTTTATTACAGAGATTTTTTTCGGTGACAAGATTGGCATTCCGAAAATAAAACTTTACATGTCAGGATTTGGATTTATTATTTTCATTATAGCATTAATAAATGAATATCTTGGTGATAAGATTTTGAAAATGATTAAAAAAGAATAAATTACTGGTGCTAACATTTTGTTTATTGCATTGCGGTTGACGTGGTGCTCGTCGCTTCGGATTCCCGTAATTATCCCGTCCGTATCCGGACAGATAATCACTCGCAATCCGCAACGACAACAAACAATTTTCCGTTAGGTGCAAGCCTGAGTCGCTATTTTGACACCGATGTGCAAATTTGCAAAAGACCAAACAAAAATATCAGAAAAGATTTCTGCGAAGACGAAGTTTACTGCAATGGATTTAATTTTTTTCCCCCACGCTCCTTGCGCCTGATGGGCGCATTTGAGAAAACAACAGCCCCCGCTTAAAACAATACATTTGCAAGCCCAAGCCCAAATGCCAAAGCTTCAGCTTGCAAAAAAGTTGTTTTCTTGCCCTCGCTCCCTTGCAACTTTGAGCTATTGGTATCAATTGAAAACAGTATATTTTAAATATCAAAAATTATATTATTGAAAGAATAATTTTTACAACTTAGAGCAAATTAAAACCTTGTTTTTTTACTTATTGTCGAGTTTTCTTTCTTATTTTTAATAAAAAATTTCAATTATGAGCACTTCTATTAAACGCAAACCAATTCGTTTTTATAGCGATCCCAAAAGAGTAATTGTACGCTTCTTTTTCCCTGGCCCCGAATCAAGGGTTCATTCAATCATTCAGAAAGTAATTGGTATGCCAGAAGAAGCTGCTGCATTAAGTTTAAAGCATGTATTACGTGATTTTTCTGGTCGGCACCGTAATATTTCTCGAATTTTTCAAAATCATTTTGACAGAACTCGTGATATCATGAATGGTAGAAATGGAGATTTAAATGAATTATCTATTTCAAAAAAATTATTGATTGGTGCTTTTTTTTCTTCGGAATATTCCATTGAATCAGCTGCTTTCTTTAACCCATCGATTGTTGAAGATCCTGATCAAACAGGACTTCAGGATAAACAGAAAAGGGTTATTATTAGTTTTAGGGCTACAGGAGAAGGGCACATTTCTTCGATAGCTTTTCGGGGTGGAATTCTTGATGCAAACAATAATCTTGAATTAATGCCTACTGGTAGAATAGTCGATGAACCGGAAACAGTTTATAATTTTATTTACAATAAGGATTTTTTCTCAAATAAGCTTTGTGAGATTTATGGTGTTTGTGAGATTCCAACGGAAGACTCAGCTCTTGGTCATGTTTTTGGGAAATTAAGGCAAGAATTTGATTATAATGAACTTTATAGAGCAATTGATGAGACAAAAAAAGAAATGAAATTGGATGATCAGCAAATTCATTTATTAAAAATTATTAGCTGGATTGGAGAATCGTATTACAAAATTTCATTTTCGCTTGATACTGGTATTTCCGACCGTGTTATCTTTCCGATTGCCGCTGCCGAAAGCAATGGAATTGAAGATGCACGCTTTGTAAAGTTTACAGATGACGATGGTATTGTTCGATATTGTGCTACCTATACTGCATATAATGGGGTAAGTATTATGCCCATGTTGCTTGAAACTAAAGATTTTTACAGCTTTACCATTAAACCAATTCATGGTGAGAATGCACAGAACAAAGGAATGGCCTTGTTTCCTAGAAAGATTAATGGTAGATACGCAATGCTTTCTCGTATTGATGGCATCAATAATTATATTATGTTTTCTGATACGATTAATTTTTGGCAAGAGGCAGTGGAAATTCAATCCCCAAAGTTTCCGTGGGAATTTATTCAGGTTGGCAACTGTGGTTCACCTATCGAAACAGAATTTGGTTGGTTGGTAATAACACATGGAGTTGGTCCAATGCGCAGATATGCAATTAGTGCTATCTTGCTAGATTTATACGACCCTACAAAATTAATTGGTCAACTGAGCGAACCTCTTCTGTTTCCAAATGAAGAAGAACGTGATGGTTATGTTCCAAATGTAGTTTATTCGTGTGGCTCAATCGTAAATAACAATGAATTGGTATTACCTTATGCTATGTCAGATACTACATCTACCTATGCAACCTTTTCATTAAAAGAAATACTTACAAACTTGCTCCCTTCTGACCTAAAAAAAGGCCGACTTAACGATGAAAAAAGCAAAGCAAGAATTTTACTCATCGACGACGAAGTTACATTCCAACGTGATATCAGTAAAATTTTGAAAAAAGATGGATATGATGTACAGATCGCTCCTGATGGTGTTATCGCCTTAATGCAAATTTCAAAAGAAAAATTTGATTTGATACTTTGCGATATTTCAATGCCAAATCTTGATGGTTATCAAATGCTTGAATACTTGAATAATAATGCGATTGAATTACCCCTAATTTTTATGTCGGATCTCGCAGGATTGGCCAATAAAACAAAAGGGCTGCAAATGGGTGCATCCGAATATATTCAAAAACCAATTGATAAAAACTTATTGTTGCTTTTAGTCGATAAAGTTTTAAAATCAAGACCGCAAATTGAGGAATGATTCTGAAATTAAATAAGATAACAAATACGCAATATTACTTTCAGCACCTTGGTTCCGGTTAATACTTGCTTCTTCTATTCCATCATTGCACGCTTTCGATTCAGAATCAAATAGTGTAATATCTAGGTCGTTCTTGCCAAAGAACCAATCAAATGACATCTGTAATTTGTCGATGTAAACTGATTCGCCTGTTGCTTCCCAGGCGCATTGATAAAGGATAACCATTGCCATGGCATCAATAGGTTGTTGAGCAAATAAATCATAGTCCTGATCTAGTCGCAACCATTTACGGTTGCCTATCAACGACAACCAATCTTCCCTGATACATTTTGATTCAAGAAAAACCCGGCTTTCATCTGCTATTTGCAAATAACGTTGTTCCCCTGATATTTCAAAGGAGCGATAAAGAGCAGCAGGCAATAATCCATTGTCATACGTTAAACTATCTTCAAACCAATTCCAATTTGCCTTTTTATGCCTTTGATATAATTCGCACAGTTGATCTGATAGGGTTTGCAAAAGCTTAAGGTATCTTTCCTGATCGGGAAAACGTTTCACATAATGATATAAACCAAAAATACAATTGGCATATCCTCTGGCATATCTCAATTTACCATACTGAGGTATTGCTCCTTCAAATATTTCATAACCCAAATGAAAATATGAATTGGTGGGTGCAAATCGCATTAAATACCCCAGAGCCCAGATTATTCGACCATAGGCATCATCTGATTTTGCATCAAGTACTGTACGTTCATAGGTCATAAAGTTGGTAAAACTTCCATCCCGCCTTTGCATAAAAGTTAGGTAAGCTAAATATTTATCTAAAAGATCAAGATAAACCTGTTTATTATCTTTTTGCCATGCTTTAACGCACACGACAATTGCACGAGCATTATCATCAAGACAATAACCCGCTTTATAATATGGCACACTCGTTCTGGCATGCTGGAGTAATCCTGAATCATCCGTTAACCTTTTCAAATGAGTAATATCAAAATCAGGATAATGAATTTCAATATCCTGATTCTTCATATCATTGACTTTGTCCTTTTGATAGACTACTGAATCGAAAAGATCTAAATAGTTCTTTCCAATCAATGGCCACGTAATATTCTGCCCATACTCGATAGCTTTTTGTTGTAGTTTCTGCATTAGTTCAGGTTTGTCTAATAGTTCGTTTACGATTTCAGCTAATTGTGTGTAATTTCCAAAATCAAATAGTATTCCTCTATCGTCAGCCAATAATTGTTCAGCATGCCAGTATGGAGTTGAAACTACAGCACAACCACCACTCACCGCATAGCTTAATGTTCCACTGGTAATTTGCGCCTTATTCAAATAAGGAGTTACATAAATATCAGCTCTTTTCAGATATGCCATTAATTCCAATTCACTAACATACTCGTTAATAAAGAGTACATTATTGGAAAGATCTAAACGAGAAACCATCGAATTTAAATAATTACGATATTCTTCGCCAGCATTTTGAATTACATGTGGGTGTGTTTTCCCAAGTATAACATACAAGACATCTGGATTTTTCGAAACAATTGCTGGCAACGATCTGATCACCGTTTCAATACCCTTACTTCTACCAATCAATCCAAAAGTGAGCATGATTTTTCTGTTGTTCCAATCTTTAGGTATCTGTTGTTTATCATCACCTAAAATCTTGAAGTCGGGAACTCCATGTTCAATACATGCAATTTTTTCTTGGCGAACATGATAAATATTTGTTAGAAATTTAATTGCAAGTGAATTCATAATGACAACCCGTCTTGAATATGCAGTTATTTTTCGAAGAACTTCCAATTGATGAAAATTCGGTTTTTCCAAAACTGTATGAAAAGTAGATACAATAGGTATTTTCAATCGGCGAAGTAACGCTAATAATAAAACGCCACTTTCTCCTCCGTAAATACCATATTCGTGCTGCAATAAAAAAATGTCTGCACCTGAATCATTGACATAATTCGAAATTTGAATATAATCCATTTTTTCATTTGCCCGGATAGTTTTTTTAACAATCGAAGGATATGCGTATGTTTTCCCTCCATCATTCATCGCTATAACTTCAAGCTCAATTTTAATTGTATGAATTTCGGCAGCATTTAAAATAGACCTTACAAGGTTTTCGGTAAATGTAGCGATTCCACATTGTCGGGGGGGAAAGTTGCCTAAACAGATTATTTTCATAGTTGATATTTTTAATGGAAAGGTACATTAATATTTGTTGAATAAATTCAGTTCTGATGATATTTTTTCCATTTATTGAATGATGCCCAAAAGTTAAAAATTATTATCTCAAAACGAAGAATTGTATTAAAACTGCCTAAAAAAATACAAGTTCGCCAGTTTTGAATTATACAGAGACAGCCAAATTAGATAAAAAAGAAATGAAGTCATACCAAGCCAACTCAAAAAAGCAAGCACATTTGCAATTCACTACAAGCTCTCACACAAACCAAAAATTACAAAAGAGCTTGCGTTTTCCCCAATGCACACGACAGTATTCGTGTAACTTGACAGGATAAAAAGGCCCTCACAAAAAAAAAATAAAATCTCACAACAGTATTCTACCGTAATTGGAGAAAAAATTGACAGACAAGGTTTTCGTATGTCAGAACATTTTATCTTTGATATGTTAAACCAGACAGGAAATGAAGGCCTGGCACCTAACACGCCGCTATAATTAATTGCCGGTTTCGTTCGGACAACAAGCCGTATAGCCCGCAACAAAAGCGGTGCGGCTCGACAGGAATGAAGCCCGCAATCGGCAACTAATCATAGCGCAAACGTTGTGTTGCATTAAAACGACAACACAACACGGTATATAACCAATGCTTGCCGTGTAGCTTCGTATTAAGTTCGTGCAAGTGTTTTAAAAATTTTTGCCCACCCGCATCGGCTTTATCAAGCCGTTTGGATTTTTCCTTTTGCTTCTTTAACGGCATTGTAGTTTTTTATATAATAAATACAAGCGTCCTTTTCATCATCGGTAAATTGATGGTTTGTATCAATTAAACCTATTCTGTCAACAATCGAACCGTGTCGCGGCCCATATCCGTATTCACAATCACACCTTTGGTAAAAACTTTCGTATTCTTTATTGCCAAAGAATTGCGTTCTCATTTTTTTACAATCTTCAGCAATATCAACTATTGCACATTCAGCAATTACAACTCCACCAAACTTTGTTACATCTGATGTTTTACCGAATGGATTTCCTCTTATCCAAATTAATTTTTCTGCAATTTGAACTTTGTCTAAATCAAGTCCATTTTGAGCAACATTTTCAAGTCTTAATAATTCCTGTATTTCAGAATTTAATTTAGCTTGTTCTTTTTTAAATGTCTCTGTTTTTTGACTTAATTCATTTTGCTTTTCAAAGCGTTCTTTCACAATTTCATGTAGTTTTTTCATTTTCGTATAATTTAATAATTTAAAAAAATCCCTCCCTAAAAATTTTTAAAACGTGAGCGTCAGTTCTCGTATCGAACTGCATCGGTTATTGTCGCACTGGTCATATACCAGCCCGTTGGGTGCAAGTGTATGAAGACCGAAACGACAGGGCAAATGATTAAAAAATGTATCTTTACGAGTTAAATTAAGGAAAGAATATAAAATGGCTAAAAAATCAGCAAATCTGAATTTAAGAAAAGCAAGTACCGCTAAAAAGGATGAGTTTTATACTCAACTTTCGGACATAGAAAGGGAGTTAAAACACTATAAAAAACATTTCAAAGACAAAGTAGTTTATTGTAATTGTGATGACCCAAGAGTAAGCAATTTCTTCCATTATTTCTCATACAATTTTGAGAAATTAGGTTTGAAAAAACTCATTACAACTTGCTATAAAAATCAAGATATGGATTTGTTCAGTCAGAACAATTCTGAAAAAGCAATATATTTAGAATATGATGGCGATAAAAATGGAAATTTTGAACCAGACCCACAAGAAATAGGAATCAAACATTTAAAAGGTGATGGTGATTTTCGTAGCAAAGAAGCTATTGAATTATTAAAGCAGGCAGATATTGTTGTTACTAATCCACCTTTTTCATTATTTCGTGAGTATGTTGCACAGCTTATTGAATATGACAAAAAATTTGTAATTGTTGGGCATCAAAATGCAATTGCATACAAAGAAATATTTAAATTAATCAAGGAAGATAAACTCTGGTTAGGCTACGGATTTAAAGGCGGTGCAGCACACTTTATAAATACGCATTATGAAGATTATGCCTCTGCTGGCGACCATAAAGAAGGCATGATTAGGGTTTCAGGGGTTGTATGGTTTACAAATTTAGATATATCTAAACGACACGAAGATTTAATTTTATATAAAAACTATACACCAGAAGAATATCCTAAGTTTGACCACTACGATGCTATCAATGTTGACAAAACAAATGAAATACCCATTGATTACAAGGGGAATATGGGCGTACCAATTACTTTTTTGAATAAATATAGTCCCGAGTCAATTTGAAATTATTGGTTCTAGTTTAACATTAGGCGAGCCAATGAGTTCAATTGCTAAAAAAGGAACATATAGTGCTGGTGGTCCACGTTTTTATTTAGACAACGGAGATGGTACTTATCGTAGACTTTATGATAGAATTGTTATAAAAAAGAGAAAATGAAAATAGAACTTAAAGAAATAACTGTCCGTGAATTAACTGAAGGATACGAAGATAACGAAGAAGGTGGTGTTATTGGTTATGATGGTAAACTAGACATTAGACCACCTTATCAAAGAGAATTTATTTATAAAGACAAGCAAAGAGATGCTGTAATTGACACAATTACAAAAGATTTTCCATTGAACGTAATGTATTGGGCAGTTAGAGAAGACGGAAATTTTGAAGTAATTGACGGTCAACAAAGAACAATTTCAATAGCTCAATATGTTGAAGGTGATTTTGCTTTTAATAATAGATATTTCCATAATCTGCAAACTGATGAAAGAGAACAAATCCTAAACTACAAATTAATGGTTTACTTATGTAGCGGTGCAGATAGTGAAAAACTGGAATGGTTCAAAACAATTAATATTGCAGGAGAAAGATTAACAGACCAAGAATTAAGAAATGCAGTTTATTCAGGTTCGTGGGTTTCTGATGCAAAGAGATATTTTAGTAAAAACGGCTGTGCTTCTTATGGTTTAGGTGGCGATTATCTTAACGGCTCTGCAATAAGACAAGATTATTTAGAAACAACAATCAAATGGATAAGCGATGATGCCATTGAAACATATATGGCTAAAAATCAACACGAACCTAACGCAAACGAAATTTGGCTTTATTTTCAAGCAGTAATAAATTGGGTAAAAATTGTTTTCCCGAACTATCGTAGAGAAATGAAAGGAATAGATTGGGGCTTTCTTTACAATGAGTTCAAAGACCAAAAATTTGACTCTAAAAAACTTGAAACAGAAATCGCCAAACTAATGGAAGATGAAGACGTTGGTAACAAAAAAGGCATATATACTTATATCTTAACTCGTAAAGAAAAATTCTTAAATATTCGAGCATTTAGTCCAAATCAGAAAAGAGAAGCATACGAAAGACAAAAAGGAATTTGCCCTGTCTGTAAAGAACATTTTGAAATTGAAGAAATGGAAGGAGACCATATAACACCTTGGCACGAAGGCGGAAAGACAAGTGCCGAAAATTGCCAAATGTTATGCAAAGAAGACAACAGGAGAAAATCGGGAAAATAGAACACCAGCACCCAACATGCGGTATATTTTATTGCCGAGATAGTGCTGAAATCAGAGGTTGTGGCTCGCTTCAAACTTCATCGTGGTTTGACAGTGACGTGCTCCGAAATCGGCAACAAAAACATACCGCCAACCGTTATGCAAAATTTAAAAACCATGCTGCCAAATGAAAATTCCATACTGAGATATTTACCAATTGAACTGGAAAAGCGACAAATGTTAATCTTAGATTCAATTCGTTTTACACTTGAAATGATTGACTATAGTTATAACCAGCTTCGAGAAAAGCTATTGGTAACATCTAAAATGAAAAACCGTCAATACGATTTGCCTGAGTTATTCATATATGCATGGAGTATTGTTGACAACAGCAAACGATTTTACAGCTTATATAAAAAATTACCATCAAACGATAATCATAAGAATGTTGAGAACCTAGATTTCTTAAGAACCTTTAGAAATACATATCAACATTTAGATCAAAGAGTTGATGAATCAATTTTAATTAATGAAAAACCAATTTATGGTTCTCTAAAATGGTTATATACAGATTTAGAAACCAAAAAAACAGTTTTTAGCCTTGCTATTAGCGGAATTAATCTTGGTACAAAAGGACACCCTTTATACCCAGAATCCAAAGGCAATGATAAAAAAGAAATTGATGATATTATTATTGAAACTGTTGACAACGTTGAGATGAAGGAAATAAATCTTTCAGAGCTCTATGAAAACTTGGAAGTTATTACAAGCAAATTAGAAAGTAAATTGAAAGATCAATTTAAAAAGTTTAATGCAAATCCTGTAAATTGGATAAAACGAAAAGACATAATATTATTTTTTAAAAATGAAGATAATTGCTGATACAAATATATGGTACTATCTAAGTCAAGAAAGTCAATTGCTTGAAAAATCTTTGCAGTTACCAATATATCCTACGTTCATAAATATTTATGAATTATCTAAATCACATAACTTAATTGACAACGAGGAATTATCAAGAGCAGCAATAAGAATGCTTTTTAAATTCCAAAAATACGTGATTTTAGAACCACCCATAATCCATATTGCAAAGCTGCATCAGAAATACGATTATAATCCATTAGATGATGTTCTTGACTTACTTCAATTCACTGAAAGATTTGCAAAAGGTTATAGATTAGATAGAGGCCGAATAGATGATTTTAAAAAGATACTTGACAAAACAAAGTCTGAATTTGAAGAAGCCGCAAATTTCATGAACGAAGAAGCTGAACGAATTAGAAAAAACATAACCGATAAAAAGAAACATAAAAATATAGATACACACCAAGTAACTGCTGGATTTATAAACTTTGCGGTGGAAGTAGTTACAAAAGGATCATGCAACTTAAACCAATTTGATTTAAACAAAATTGAGCTATTAATAAGGACTTTAGATCACTTTTTTAAGACACTTGAAACCAGTAAAATGAAATTTCAAGCAAATGACTGGTATGATTTTACAATTTTAGGCTATGTTCAACCTGGAGACAAATATTGGACAAGAGAAAAAAGGTGGATAAACCTTATAACAGAAGCAGGCTGTGAAGAATATCTATATAAAGAATAAAAACTTTGCATAACATTTTATAAATTTAATTGTGGCTTTTCTGCTTAATTTCAGCGTCTTAACTCGCACTTGTTTTGTGGGTATGCGGACAGAGAAACAGCCCGTAATCCACAACTAAACTTATAATTTACCGTTACAAGCCATTTAAAAACACACATATGAAGCAAACTTCGAATATATTATTAATGACTCTTTGTCTATTTTTTCTTTCTTCATTTACGGATTCAATTCCTATAGTTAAAACTGATTCGATTGCAGTAAAGGAAGTGATTTATACACGAGACCAAATAATGAATGTTAAAATTGAAGAACCATTAATTGTCAAATCGTTAGAGACTGAAACAAAAGATTTCTGGTTTTACTTCTCAAGACTTGGAGCAATGATTGGATTTCTTGGTGGTTTATTTGGTTTAATTATTACTGGATATGCTATTAATGACAGATGGATTAGAGGAGCAAAAGTAAATTCGAAAATCATAAGCTTTGCTTCGAGTGACGGAAAATTTGAAGTAATGGGTCTTTATAAGCCAGAAGAGAATCCAGAGATGAGATATGGAGTAAGATTCTTTTTAAAATTATCATTAAACGTTATTGGGAAAGACTTGAATTATAATAACATAGAGGTGAAAGTTAAATACAATAAAATCGATTCTTTGTTTACAGGTCAAATTTATAGCCCAAGAAATTATGCAGTTTGGAATAGAGATGGAAAAAATATAAAACTTGATTTACCTCAAGATAGGTTGCTTTTTTACAAAACGACATTACAACAAAATGCAACTCACTTAGAATATTTAACTTTTATCACATACGATATTGACGATAAAATTAAAAAGACAATAAAAGGTAAAGATTTAATACCTGAGTACATACAACTCTATTTTCATAATAGTGAAATAGACATGTTTCGCCGCAAAAGCAAAAAGACATATTCAAACAAAATGACAATAGACCAAGGTATTGAACAGTACATATGGGAAGATGAAATATGGAAAACAATTTAAAAACGGCTTGTAACATTTTGCAAATTCCATAAGGGGTTCAGTGGTATGCAAGCAGCGGTTTTCCGCTCATTCTCTCGTCATTACCATGACAGAGAATCACACGCAAACCCTTACGTAACTTGCAATTTACCGTTAGCATTTATTAAAACGAAGCGCCCATTCAGCTGTAGATAAAGACTTTGACTGATATTGAAATTTTAAATTATGAAATACAAATCAATGATTTAAACTATTAATTTGTTTTGACATAATTTTCTTTGATTAATTGTATTTGATGATAAAAAAGTGAATCAAGAATTTTAAAACGTTTGACATATTTGTATAAGATATTGGATCTATAAATTAAAAGGATTTCAAAATTTGACTAAATAGATGAGAGAAAACAATAAAAATAAGTTTAATGATCCTGTTTCAATTAAATGGGATATTTTTTATACAATTTTCTGGTTAGCTATAGTTGTTTTCATGTTTGTTTTTATAGTTCCAAAAAGTGAGGAAGAATTATTAATAATCTTTGGAGATGTAGATTTAGTAGGAACATCAAGACAAAGAGCATCTGATGCAATTCAAGCTTTTATTATAAATCATTTTGGGAAAACAGGATACATCGTTTTTATTTCGATTCTTTCATTGATAATTATAGATCAATTATTCAAATGGATTTACTCAATAATTAGATACAAAAGAAAACTTAATTTATTCAGAAATGGTATAGTAACAGATCTAAATGACTACAGTAAAAAAGTAGGTCTATTTGGATTTATTTGGCAAAAAATGACCCAAAAGGACAAGGCAAACATTAGATATCAAGTATCGCCGAGGAGAATAAAGAGAAAGACAAAACATATTGATTACGATAAATTTAAATAACAAATGCTAACATTTTATAAATTCCATGGCGGTTTCAGTGGTATGCGAGCAGCGGATTTCCGCTCAATCTCTCGTCCGTACCCGGACAGAGATTCACACGCAATCCGCCACGTAACTTATAATTTTCCGTTAGGCACAAGCTAAAGAAAGACCGTACAACAATGAAAATTTGCTACAAGAAAACTGAAAGGAAAGCCCACGCACAAATAGCACATTTGTTTTTTGCCAACACACAATCCGACGTTGAAAAAACAAAAGAGCTATTTCTTGCCAACGCACCGCAATGAGTTACTTTTGTAGATTGATAATAACGATATAGAAAAGAATGTTTGAACAAGTATTTAAAAATATAGACGATATACTGCACAAAGATGCAGGCTGTGGGAGTGAATTAGATTATGTAGAACAAACCTCTTGGGTTTTGTTCCTGAAATATCTTGACGATTTAGAAAAGGACAAAGAAACTGCTGCTCTTTTATCGGGAAAGACTTACACAAAGATAATTGAACCACAATTTAGCTGGACAACTTGGGCTGCTCCTAAACTTGAAAACGGAAAGATTGACCATAATGCACTGACAGGCGATGACCTTGTAGAATTTGTTAACGGTGAATTATTCCCCTACTTAAAGAAGTTTAAAACCAATGCTAAAAATGCTGATACCATTGAATATAAAATTGGTGAAATTTTCAGTGAATTAAAAAATAGGCTTCAAAGTGGATACAACCTACGAGAGGTTATTAACCTTATTGACGAACTTCGTTTTAGAACTCACGCAGAAAAGCACGAAATGAGCCATCTATATGAAGGTAAAATCAGAAATATGGGTAATGCAGGAAGAAATGGAGGAGAATATTACACTCCACGCCCTTTGATTAGAACTATTGTAAAAGTTGTAAACCCTAAAATTGGAGATAAGGTTTATGATGGTGCTGTTGGTTCGGCAGGATTTTTAGTAGAAGCATTTGACTATTTGAACAAAAATGGTTTGTCAACAGCAGACTTTGAAACTTTACAGAAAAAGACTTTTTACGGCAAAGAAAAAAAGTCTCTTGCATATATTATTGGTATTATGAATATGATTTTACACGGAGTTGAAGCTCCAAACATTATTCATACTAATACTCTTGCTGAAAGTTTATCTGACATTCAAGACAAAGACCGTTATGATGTGATTTTAGCAAATCCACCTTTTGGAGGAAAAGAACGTGCAGAGGTTCAACAAAACTTTCCGATAAAAACAGGAGAAACAGCAAGTTTATTTTTACAACACTTTATTAAAATATTAAAAGCTGGTGGTCAAGCTGGTGTTGTAATTAAAAATACTTTTTTGAGTAATGCAGATAATGCAACTATAGGTTTACGTCGAATGCTACTGGAAAACTGTAATCTTCATACAATCTTAGATTTACCAGTCGGAATATTTACAGGTGTAGGTCAAAAAACTGTTGTATTATTTTTTGAAAAAGGCAAACCAACAACTGATATTTGGCATTATGAATTAAAAGTTGACAGAAGTTTGGGAAAAAGAGAGCCAATAAATGAGAATGATTTTATTGAGTTTCTAGAATTTCAAAGTGTTAGAAAATTGTCAGATAAATCTTGGACTAGAAATATTTTGGAAATTGATAAGACTAGTTTTGACTTAACACTATCAAATCCCAACAAAAAAGTTGAAGTAAAAATAAGGGAGTCTGAAATTATTCTACCCGAATTTGATATGCTAACGGGAGAAACCACAGACATACTGAAAAGTGACTTGTTTAATTCTCAAATACAAGAATTATCAGCCTTTGATTCCTCAAACTGGGAAAGAACAACATTAGGTGAAGTTTGTGAGTTTTTTAATGGTAAAGCACACGAAAAAGCAATTGATGCTAATGGAAACTATATCGTTGTAAATTCAAAATTCATATCAACCGATGGTAATGTGAAAAAATATACGCTTGAACAGATATTTCCTCTTTATGAAGGAGATGTTGTTTTAGTAATGAGTGATGTTCCCAATGGTAAAGCATTAGGCAAGTGCTTCTTAATTGATGAAAATGACAAGTATTCTTTAAATCAACGAATTTGTGCAATAAGGTCAGAGCGTTTCAATTCTAAATTTTTATATTATCAATTAAATAGAAATAGCCATTTCCTTGATTTCAACAACGGTGAAAATCAAACAAATTTAAGAAAAGCAGATATTTTAAACTGCCCACTTTTAGTGCCTACAATTGAGGAACAAGAAAGAATTGTTGAGATTTTAGATAACCTGAAAGAAGAAACTATTCAGGTAAAAGAGAATATTCAAAAAAAGATTAATCTAGCAGAAGAATTACAACAATCTGTTTTAGAACTTCCTTTTAAGTTATAACAATATGAACGAAGCCGAAACAAGAGCAGAATTAATAGACCCAAAACTAAAAGCCAATGGTTGGGGCATTGTTGATGGTTCTAGAATTCTTAGAGAACGTAATGTATGTAAAATAACAGACGGAAGAATTCAAGTGGGTGGCGGTAGAAAAAAGCCATTGATAGCCGACTATATTTTAGTTTATAAAGGAATTAAACTCGCTGTTGTTGAAGCAAAAAGTGATGAATTAGAAGTTGGCGAAGGTGTTGCACAAGCAAAACTCTATGCCGAAAAATTGCAACTTGATTATACCTACTCCACCAACGGAAAAGAGATTTATCAAATCTGTATGCGTACAGGTGAGGAAAAAATCGTTGAGAATTATCTAACACCTGACGAACTTTGGAACGAAGTTTACAGCGACCAAAATGAGTGGAGAGATAAATTTTCCTCTGTTCCGTTTGAAGATAAGTCTGGAACTTGGCAACCTCGTTACTATCAGGAGATTGCAGTTAAAAACACCTTAGAAGCTATTGCACAAAACGAAGACCGAATTCTGTTGACATTGGCAACTGGAACAGGAAAAACGGCAATTGCTTTTCAAATAGCTTGGAAACTATTTCAAACACGTTGGAACTTAAACCGAGACGGCAAAAGACGACCACGTATTTTGTTTCTTGCAGATAGAAACATTTTAGCAGACCAAGCATTCAACTCATTCTCTGCATTTCCTGAAGATGCAATGGTTCGGATAAAACCCAAAGAGATTAAGAAAAAAGGGAAAGTGCCCACAAACGGTAGTATCTTTTTTACTATTTTTCAGTCGTTTATGACCGAGAATGGCAATAAATCAAAAACAATTGAAAATAATATCGCAGCAGAACCAAAAGCGGAATACAATGCTTCTGATTTTAATTTCGGTCAATATCCAAAAGATTTCTTCGACCTGATAATAATTGATGAGTGTCACAGAGGTGGTGCAAATGATGAAGGAAACTGGCGTGGTATTTTAGAATATTTTGAGCCAGCCGTCCAGTTAGGGTTAACTGCAACACCAAAACGAAAAGATAATGTTGATACCTATAAATATTTTAAAGAACCTGTTTATATCTATTCGCTTAAAGATGGTATCAACGATGGTTTCTTAACACCTTTTAAAGTTAAACGGATTCAAACCACACTTGACGATTATATTTACACAAGTGATGATAATATAATCGAGGGGGAAATAGAAGAAGGCAAACTTTACACCGAATCAGATTTCAATAGAATTATTGAAATTAAAGAGCGTGAAGCCAAACGCGTAAGAATATTTATGGACGAAATCAATCAAAATGAAAAAGCGATTGTTTTTTGTGCTACCCAAGACCACGCTGCCGCTGTTCGTGATTTAATAAATCAATACAAAACCAGCAAAGACCCAAATTATTGTGTTCGTGTTACAGCGAATGACGGTGAGATTGGCGAACAGTTTTTAAGAGAGTTTCAAGACAACGAGAAAACAATTCCAACCATATTAACTACTTCGCAAAAGCTTTCAACAGGCGTTGATGCTCGTAATATTCGCAATATTATTTTAATGCGTCCTGTAAATCAGATTATCGAGTTTAAGCAAATAGTTGGTCGTGGTACTCGCCTGTTTGACGGCAAAGAGTTTTTCACCATCTACGATTTTGTAAATGCTTATCAACGTTTCTCTGACCCCGAATGGGACGGAGAACCACAGCCCGATGAACCTTGTGCAGTTTGTGGTCAAATTCCTTGCATTTGCGAGAAAACTCCACCACAACCTTGTCCTGTTTGCGGAGAAAGACCTTGTATTTGTGAAAAAGAACCGCCACAGCCTTGTTCTGTTTGTGGTCAAAGACCTTGTGTTTGTCCTAAGAAAGTTAAAGTAAAACTGAAAGACGGAAAAGAAAGAGAAATACAACATATGATTGCCACTTCGTTTTGGAGTGCTGACGGAAAACCAATTTCAGCTCAGGAGTTTTTAGAAAATCTATTTGGCGAGCTACCAAACTTCTTTAAAAGTGAAGAAGAACTACGGGAAATTTGGAGTAATCCAGCAACAAGAAAAACACTGCTTGAAAAATTGGATGAAGCAGGATTTGGCAAGGACGAATTGAAAACGCTTCAACAATTAATAAATGCCGAAAAAAGTGATTTGTTCGACGTCTTAGAATATGTGTTTAATAGTGACTTTAAACCAATAACACGAGAAGAAAGAGCTACAAGAGCAAAAGCGACAATCTTTGCATTACTTAATGACAAACAAAAAGAATTTATAGAGTTTGTTCTGACAAAATATGTAGAAGCAGGAGTAACAGAACTTGACCAAGAGAAATTACCAATCTTACTTCAAACTAAATATCAATCGTTGGAGGATGCAATGGGAATTTTAGGTGATGTTCAAAATATAAGTTCTCTGTTTATAGAATTTCAGAGACACTTGTATGACATAAAAGTAGCGTAATGAAAGCCAGCCCAAAAGCCATACACATTTGCAATTCGCACGAGCCAACGCTAAACCCAAAAATTGCAAAAGAGTATGTCTTGCCAACGCTGTGCCGCCTACGTAACTTGTAGCAAATTAGAAAGATAAATGATTGAAAATGAATAAGTCGAGTAGGTAAAGGGGACTCTCACCCCTAAACCTCTCGCAGAACCGTACGTGAACCTCTCGATTCATACGGCTCTTCATGACAAAGACATATCAGGGCGCAAAGCCATATTGCCAATGCACAAACATATTCGGATAGCTTTGGGCAATCCCTTTTAAACATTTGTAAGCATTGTACCAATGTCGTCGCCTGAACTTGCGATACTTGTTGCGTACCCATTTAACCAAACGCATATTAATAAACCGAAATAGTTTTCGCAACTCGGATTTTCGGAACTTGTAATAGTAGTTTATCCATCCCCTGATTTGGGTATTTAGTAGCTCTGCAATTTTGCTCAAAGGAAAATGAACCCAACGGTGGATTTTTCGTTTGAAAATTTCATCGGTAATTCGGGCAATATTCTTTTGGCTGATTGCAGGCGTAAACCCAAGTTTCAGTTTGCCATACATCTTTACAATGCGTGGTTTGAAGGTAAACCCCAGAAAATCGAACTTCTGATAGTATACTTTGAACGGTGGCTGCTTCTTCTGGTTTCGGCGGCAATATACGATTTTAGACTTCTCCCTGTTTAATTCCAGTTTGCAGTCTTTTAACCGCTGTTTTATCGCCTCCATAAGTCGCAGTGCCTCTTTAATATGAGTGCAATGCACCACAATATCATCGGCATACCGTTCAAATACAACATCAGGATAATGTTTCTCAATCCATTTATCAAACACAATATCGAGGAAAATATTAGCCAGTATTGGACTAATTACACCTCCTTGCGGAGTGCCTTTCCCTTCATTAGGTTTGAGTGTCCCATCCTTAAGTTGGACAGGTGCTTTAAGCCAACGCTCGCAATACAACAAGATATGTTTCTTGTCGGTATAATAACGTAAGCCTTTCATTAGCAACTCATGGTCGATATTATCAAAGAAACCTTTCATGTCCAAATCGATGACCCAACTATACTTCATGCAGTTTATCCTGCATTGTTCTATGGCATCGTGTGCCGATTTATTAGGCCTGTATCCAAACGAATTTGGACTGAACAAGCTGTCAATATCGTTTTCCAGTTCGGTTGCTATAACCTGTTGTGCTACCCTATCCGTTACGGTTGGTATCCCAAGGGGCCTTTTCTTGCCTCCCGGTTTAGGTATAAACGACTGGCGAACCGGTTTAGGAAAATAACTTCCGCTGGACATCCTGTTCCACAATGGGTACAGGTATTTCCGCTTGTTATTTTCAACCTGTGCAATGGTTATTTTATCAACCCCTGCTTTTCCGCCGTTGGCTTTCACTCGCTTGAAAGCCTCCATTACTTGCAACCTTGTAATCGGCTGCGTCTTTTGCTCTTCTACAAAAATCATCCTTAATGAAATTAAGTTGTTATACATATAAGAACCTGTCATGTGAAGCCCTTCGCTTGTGGGGTCGTTACCCCCACTCTCTCGGGTATATCCGCTACTACGGCTTCATCCGCCCCAATGCTGCACTTTGCTACTTTTGGCATTTCCTTACAGGTTCTCTGCCGTTTTGCTTGACATTACAACACTGGTTCTCCTGTTCCTTACCAAAGCCCATGCAGAGTTCTTGCCACCTTTATGCCGCAGGGTGCATAACCAGTAATCAGGTTTCCGTTATGCTTGGTCTCTCAGGGTCGCTCCCCCTTCGATTTTACCCCAATAAAGGTTATTTTCGACACTTCGATAGTGGTTTATTTTCATTCAACTCCTCTGCAAATACCATACTTATGTCAACCCTACAACTGGTTGCATTTGCTTTGACCATATCGTTCAGCACAATTGCTCTTTACAAAAGCACCATATGGCGGTTTGACAAATTTGCCTGAACACCTTTGCCAATAGTTCAACCTTAACGATTTCTTGTTCGTGAGACTTCTGATTTTAACCATTTTGAAATAGTATCAGCTCGTTTCGGATAATTCGTTAAGACTATCATCTCTGATAAAGTTATGTTACCATTTCAAAGAACTTTTATATATTTAGCCTTTGTACCCTGTGGTAACGCAGGACACACAGCCAGTGCCTAACATTTTGTATAAGTAATGCCGAGTAAAGTGCGTAATTTGAGCTTTGGTTCTCGTATCCAAGTTCATCTCGGTTTGACAGGAAAGAGCTTCGAAATTCGGCACTACTCATACAATCAACCGTCAGACTGTCTAAAAACCCTTGATAACTATGTTGATAAATAGAATGGAATACATTCTTTAATGAGCTTCATATTTTGTATCTTAATACCAT
>NZ_JBNPXV010000013.1:0-138625 GCF_050433125.1 Roseimarinus sediminis
GCCATCGGGCAACATTAAACTTATAATTTCATCATAGTTCATACCACAAATTAAAAACTTATCAAGTTACTCCCCAAATTTTTGGCTTGATCCATTTTTTAGAGCGTCCCGGTGAATAACCGGGAAGGTCGGCGGTTCATTCCGATAAGTATCGGAACGCCTCTCGCTACATTAAGGAAGAGACAGTTACATTTATTTGTGACTGTCTTTTTTCATTTCTTGCCAAGAACTTGCCAAGAATCCAGGTTTCTCAGGGATGAACTTCTTGTCAAAATACAGGAAGTTGTGTTTCCAATATTTCGGTTTGAATAATGTGTGAAATGATGTGCCATATTTCATGCTACCTACCCTTGGTTTGAAATACCACCAATGGCATCCGTTTCCAATGGGTTGACAAAATTACACTTAAATGCCAGTTGAGCGGCGCATTGGAAAAACTGAGCTTTGAATGATGAATGAGGAAACCCAGATTGGGTGGGCTCGTGGGGCTTTTTTGCATAATGCCCTTATGAGACAAAAGGGATTCGAGATAGAGAATAGGACACAGGTCGTTGTTTCTTAAAAGCAGTCAACACCGAACAGCAACGGCACCTTTTGTTTTATAAGAAAGTGTTATGCAAAATAGCATGGCTAAATATTTTGTTTAAAGTAAATTTGTTCATTAAATGAAACTTACATCGTTGGGCTGATAATCAAGAATTGAGTTGACATGTACAGGATAACGTGCTTTGTTTATTTTGCGTGTTGTTGCAATGAAATTATCGCAGCGCGCGATATCGAAGATTTGTCTTTGCAGTGCAATTGCTAAAATGTCAAGAGTTCCAAGATATTGTATATTGTTGGCCTCACAATAGGGGATAATGTCCCTGAAATTACTGCTGGCAATTACATCTTTCTCAAATTTAGCGACAGCCATATATGCTCTCTCTCCATCTCCAATCAAGGGGTTATTCTTTTTGATAAGGGCATATTCTTTCTTTATATCTAAATTTTCTTTTGGGAAAGGAATTATTGTTATGGTTCTTAAGAGATTAACCAAATTATCAAGATAGATTTTTCTGGATATGATACGTGCAACTTCCTGATAAACATTGTCGAGAATTGTAACTTTATGTGGTTCTAGAATGTTAGGTAATTCATACAATTCGCCTGCTGCAATAAAATGAGATATGACATCGGCATCAACAAGGATTATTAGGTTTGACTTACTCATAATCCTTCTTTTCGTCAAAATCAGATAAATCAATTCCTATATCTTCCAATAAGGAAAAATACGCGCTTTCGGAAATAGTGCCTTTATCGTATAATTCTTTAGCCATATCACCATAATTGCCAATAATCTGACCTTCATTACCAGGTTGGTATAAATCTTCGTTATACCCATATAAAAGCGCATTTTTAATTTTATCACAATTATATTCCTGGTATTTATAGGGATCAATAACCGCCATTTTTAATAGGCGATTTAATAATGCACTTCGGGAACAGCTGTAATAATGCTCAATTTTCAAAATAGTTGATAGTGTAATTTTATTCCTCCCCCATTCAGTTTCAGGTATCATCTGATACAAGCCATCTTCAGGGAGTAGCAGGTAGCTAGCAAAGACGTCGGCATTATACTCTTCAGGATCGCCTTTTTTATCGAATTTACCAGCATTACTCTTTTCAGCGGTAAAATTTTCCTGATAATAGAGGTGGTATAACTCATGACAGATTGTAAAATGCTGACGACCAATAGTGTGATTTGAATTTACAAGAATAAAATACTTTGCAGGATCTTTACCATTCACTTTTACAGCCATGCCAGACAAATCCCCTTTTAATGGAAGAAACACTGTATGTATATTGTTTTTAAGAAGCAGACTTTTTAATCGAATGGCTTCGGTTGCATTTAATCCATTTTTACGACGAAATTCAGCTGCTAATTGTTCTAATTTTCTTTCCCTTTTATCCATTGGCTAAGGCTGAGGACATGTTCACATAATTGGTAATAATTTTTTTGAACCGACTAATTGTTTCCATATCTTCTGGTTTAATTTCATCGGCGCGGAAGGCAAAGGAAGTAAGCAAATTTTGTTTTTCCGGGTTTTCCTCGTACAAATCGTATTCCTGGACATTGTACAAAAGAGCTAATTTCTCTACTACATTTTCCGGAATAGAGCGAGCATCGTTTTCGTATTGGTTTACCGCTGCTGCAGTAATTCCTAAATAGTCGGCAATAAAACTTTGTGTATAGGCAAATTTTTCACGCAGATTTTTAATGTTTCTGCTGAGAACTTCGTTCGTTTCCATAGTTTATAGTCTGTGATTGATCCTTGAATTCTGTTACAAATTAATGGAAAAAATAAATATCAAGCAATTTATTAACAGGTTATTTTATTTTGCAATTGTGTATTGCACTGACTTAGTGCGTCTATCAAAATTGTGTATCTGTTAATAAAAATATAGAAATTGCCCCGCAATAAAAGGCATAAGAGTTATCCTGCTATGAAAATTGGCCGATTGGCTGTTAATGTTGACTTCCAGGGACAGGGATTAGGTAAAATTATCCTTGACTACTCAAAACAATTGTTTAGTGAAAACAACCGGACCGGTTGCAAGTTTATTTCCGTAGATGCCTACAACCAGTCCCTTCATTTTTACGAGAAAAATGGTTTTGAGTATTTGACCACCAAAGATGCAGGTGACGATACCCGATTAATGTATTTTGATTTGATAAAAATTGTGGACGAAAACAGCTATGGCAATTAACTTATTTTTAGTGGCTTGAAGGTATTACCTATTTATTCCATTGGAGTTAATTAATAACCTGCACAATAAAGCATTTCCTTAACAACATCTTCGACTTTATCGGTTATTTTCAATGGTTCAACCTGTCCAAAATTGGTTCTTGCATAAGCGTTTAATACAGCCATTTCTCCCGATCAATCACGATGCTCCACTTTGATTGCAGACACTAACAGCAATATGCCGGCATCGTCTTTTTCCCTTTTTTCACTCCAATTGGTAATTTAAAACTAAAATGATATATTGCAGCCACCTGTTTTAACAATCCGAAAATGGACAAAGAAAAACTCGAACTGGAATATGTAATCAAATGCTCGCCCAAGGTGCTTTATAACCGCTTGAGCACGGCATCGGGCCTGGCCGAATGGTTTGCCGACGACGTAGCCGTAAACGGTAAAAAATATACTTTCTTCTGGGATGGTTACGGTCAGGATGCCGAACTGGCTTTTCGCAGGGAAAACCTCCTTGTTCGTTTCAACTGGATGGATGATGATTCGTATTTCGAGTTTAAAATTACCCGCGATGAACTTACCGGCGATGTTTCCCTGCTGATCATCGACTTTGCCGAAGCCGATGAACTGGAAGAAACACAAACACTCTGGGATTCTCAAATCGCCCGATTGAAACAGGTACTTGGCTCCTGATCATTCATAATTTTTTTAACACTTTATCGTTACATCTTTACTGAAAAGACGGGCACTCGCAGCCTTTTGCTTTTTATTGGCTTTTTGTGCCATCTTGTTCGTCCTTATTTTTAGTTTTGTACTGATGTTTAAAAATACCCGATGAAGCGGCTATACTCTTACATTATAAAAAGTTTTATCGGTCCGTTTATCTTAACCTTCTTCATCTGCATTTTCATCCTGCTGATGCAGTTTTTGTGGAAATACCTTGATGACCTGGTTGGGAAAGGACTCGAAAATGAAATCATCATTGAGCTGATGGCCTATGCTGCCATGAGCCTGGTACCGCTGGCACTCCCCCTTGCCGTTTTACTCGCCTCGATTATGACCTTTGGCAACCTGGGCGAACGGCTCGAACTGCTGGCCATTAAGGCAAGCGGCGTTTCCCTGTTAAAAATTATGCGTCCGCTGATGGTGCTGACGGTGCTCATTACCCTGCTGGCTTTTTTCCTGGCCGACCAGGTAATTCCGGTGACCAATGCCAAATTTGCTGCTTTGCTGTGGAGTGTGAAGGAACAACGTCCTGAAATGATCATTAAAGAGGGCATCTTCTCCAATGAGATTGATGGTTACAGCATTAAGGTAAACGATCGGGATGAGAAAACCAAGGCCCTGCTCGACCTCATGATATACGACCATTCAGAGAACAAGGGCAATGTAAATGTTACCGTGGCCGACTCGGGCTATCTGAACATGTCGGACGACAAACAGTTCATGATTCTTACCCTGTTTAACGGTCAAAGTTATACCGACCTGAAAAGCAATACCCGTAAATCGAAGGAGACCCACCCCTTCAGAAGAGAACGCTTCGACGAGCGGGAGGTGGTGATCAGTGTGAAAGATTTCGACCTCAAACGTGCCGATGAAAGTTACTTTAAGGACAATTACAAAATGCTTAAGAATAAGCAGATCAGCATCACAGTCGATTCGCTCAGCAGCCGCTACAGTCACCGCGAAAAGCTGGTAACCATCGGAATCAACTATAACCAGGTGCTCGACAAGCGCATTGTGAACCATTACCACCCCGACAGCATCGATGTCGATTCGATGATAGCCAACATTGAACCGATGGTGTTCGATTCGGTGTGGACTTCGCTGAGTCCCTCGCAGCGCTCACTGGTTCTGACCACCGCCCAGCGCCTTGCCCAGCAAAACCAGCGGGTAATCCTTCAATACCAGGCCGACCTTTACAGCCGGCTGGTTTGGATCAACAAACACATTGTGGAGTGGCACAAGAAATACACCCTTTCGCTGGCCTGTTTGCTCTTTTTCTTCATTGGTGCGCCGCTGGGTGCCATCATCCGAAAAGGAGGTTTTGGCATGCCGGTTGTAATTTCGATCGTTTTCTTCATTGCCTATTACCTGATATCGGTTATTGGTGAAAAGGTGGCTCGCGAGGGCGTATGGAAAATCGACATGGTGCTCTGGGTGCCAACGGGCTTGTTCATCCTGATAGGCATCCTCCTGACCCATCAGTCGGTAACCGACTCGCTGCTACTCAACAAGGAAACCTATAACCGTTTCATCAAACGCATCAATATTTTAGCCTTGCTAAAGACTTCAAAAAAAGAAGAAAATAAATAATGAAAATTCTGTTTCTGACCAACAAAGTACCCTACCCGCCCAAAGACGGAGGCTCGATTGCCACCATGGGCATGATCGATGCCTTTGCCTCGCTGGGACATCAAACAACGGTACTGGCCATGAACACGAAAAAGCATCATGTCACCCCGTATGAAATTCCGGAAACCGTCACGTCAAAAGTAACCCTGCACATGGTGGAAGTTCCGGCTCCTGTTGAGGTGGGATCGGCATTAAAGAATCTTTTTTTTTCCCGCTTGCCCTACAATGCCGAACGTTTTATCAGCACCAGCTTTCGGTCCAAGTTGAAAAGTCTTCTTGAAAGTCAAAACTTCGATGTCGTTCAGCTTGAAGGACTGTACCTTTGGCCCTATACCGACACCATCAGAAAATACAGCAAAGCCCTGGTGGTATACCGCAGTCACAACATTGAACACGAAATATGGGAACGCACGGTTGCCCAGTCGAAAGGAATTAAAAAATGGTACATCCGGCTTTTGACTTCGCGCTTAAAGGCTTTCGAGCAGGCTGCAATCAACCAGTACGACCTGTTGGTTCCCATTACGGCACGCGATGAAAAACAGCTGAACGCGATGGGAAATACAAAGCCCGCACTGCCCATTCCTGCCGGTTTTAACTTTGAGGAAGTTTACGAACCAGCCGACGATTTCGATTTGAACCTGTTTTTTATAGGAGCCCTCGACTGGTCGCCCAACCAGGAAGGACTGCTTTGGTTTATCGATTATTGCTGGCCCAAGGTACTTGCAAGAAAACCGAAAACAATTCTGAAGATTGCCGGAAGAAACGCTCCGCAATGGTTTAGCGAGCGCATTAGTCAGAAGAACATTGCCTTTCTGGGTGAAATAGACGATGCCAGGGCTTATATACGCGATAACGGAATCATGATTGCGCCCCTGCTTTCGGGCAGTGGAATGAGGGTTAAGATTATTGAAGGCATGATGTACCAAAAGGCCATTGTGACAACAAGTATTGGTTGCGAAGGAATCGATGTAAGAAATGAAGAAGAGCTTTTCATTGCCGACGATCCGGAAGTTTTCGCTTCCTATTTACTGAAACTGTTATCAAACAGAGAACAAGTCATTGCATGCGGAGAAAAAGCATTTAAATATGTCAGACAGCACTATCACAATGTTCCGCTCACACAAAAACTCGCCGCATTTTATACGCAACACAGCCAATGACAGCAGCACAAATCATATTCTGGTTAAGCGCCTGGGCCCTGGTCCACAGTTATGTTGCCTATCCGCTGATACTTCAATTCCTGCTTGTTCTTCGCGGGCAAAAACATTTCAGCACCTTCAACAACGATGATGGGGAATTACCAACGCTCAGCATTTTAATGGCTGCCTACAACGAGGAAAAAGTACTTGAGAAAAAGATTCGCTCGGTATTTGCCACCAACTACCCTGGCGAAAAAATTGAAATGCTGGTGGGCTCCGATTGTTCAAGCGATGGCACCAATATGATACTTGAACAACTGGCTTTAGAATTTTCACAACTCAAATTCACCCTGTTCAGTCAGCGACAGGGCAAGGTGAACATCATCAACCAGCTAAGCGAAAAAGCAAGCGGAGAAATACTCATTATTACCGATGCCAACGTGTTGCTTGAACCTCAAACCTTATTTGAAACCGTAAAGTATTTCGGCGATGAGCGCGTAGGCCTTGTCGATACCCACATGACCAACTACGGCATTGTTAAAAGCGGTATTTCCTTTCAGGAGAAATCGTACATCTCGCGTGAAGTCAGTGTGAAAGATCTCGAGAGCCGTGCATTTGGAAGCATGATTGGACCATTTGGCGGCTGCTTTGCTCTGCGAAAGACGCTTTTCACCAAGGTTCCTTCCACTTATCTGGTCGACGACTTTTTTATTTGCATGAATGTGCTGGCCCAAAAGCACTATGCCATCAACAGTTTGACGGCCCTGGTTTACGAGGATGTGTCGAACATACTGTCGGTAGAATTCAGAAGGAAGATCAGAATTGCCATGGGAAATTTTCAAAATCTGCTTCACTTCCGAAAACTGCTGTGGCCGCCCTTTACCGGGCTGAGCTTTTCATTTTTCTCGCACAAAGTACTCCGTTGGTTTGGCCCTTTCTTTTTGTTGGCTGCCCTGGTAACAAATTTCATATTATTCAATTACAGCACCTTTTACCGTATTGCCCTGGTGCTGCAACTTTTTGTTACCTTTTTACCATTTGCTGATATCTTTCTTAAAAAGTTTCAAATACATATCGTACTTTTGCGCTTCGCAACTCATTTTTATACGATGAACCTTTCCTTGCTGATAGGTTTTATCAAATCGCTAAAAGGTGTAAAATCAAATGTCTGGAAACCAACAGAACGATTTCAAGGGGAAGCTTAACACGATTGAAGAAGCCGTTGAGGCGATTCGTGAAGGCAAGATCATTATAGTAGTCGACGATGAAGATCGTGAAAACGAAGGAGACTTTATCGCAGCGGCAGAAAAGGTAACGCCCGAGATGATTAATTTCATGTCGAAAGAAGGAAGGGGGCTCATTTGTGTGCCGATTACCGAAAAACGCTGCGAAGAGCTCGACCTCAACATGATGGTGGGAAAGAACACATCGGTTCACGAAACCGCCTTTACTGTTTCGGTCGATGCCCTGGGGCATGGTACCAGTACGGGTATTTCGACTTACGACCGTTCGGTAACCGTAAAGATGCTGGCCGATCCGAAAACCAAACCCGAAGAACTGGGTCGTCCCGGTCATATTTTCCCTTTAAAAGCTAAAAACAAGGGGGTGCTTCGCCGCTCAGGCCATACCGAAGCGGCAGTTGACCTGGCACGCATGGCTGGTCTCGAACCTGCCGGCATTCTCGTTGAAGTAATGAACGACGATGGCACCATGGCCCGTTTACCACAGCTGATAGAAATTGCCGAAAAGTTTGAGCTCAAAATCATATCAATTGCCGACCTCATTGCTTATCTGCTCGAGAACGAAAGTCTGATCAAGCGAGGCGAAACAGCTGAACTGCCTACAGTTTACGGCGATTTTAAAATCATTCCCTACCTTCAGAAATCAAATGGGAAGGAACATGTAGCCCTGGTTAAAGGCGTATGGGAGCCCGATGAAGCCATTCTTGTTCGCATGCACTCATCGTGTATGACGGGCGATATTTTTGGCTCGATGCGCTGCGAATGTGGCGATCAGCTGCACAAATCGATGGAACTGATTGAAAAAGAAGGAAAAGGCGTGATTGTTTATCTCGATCAGGAAGGACGCGGCATTGGTCTGGTGAATAAAATCAAAGCCTATAAGCTGCAGGAAAACGGGCTCGACACAGTTGAAGCCAATGTTCACCTCGGTTTCAACCCCGATGAACGCGATTACGGCGTTGGTGCGCAGATACTGCGCGACCTGGGCGTCAAGAAGATGCGCCTGCTTTCGAACAATCCGGTGAAAAGGGTGGGACTGGAAGGTTATGGACTCAAAGTGACCGAGAACATCCCCATTGAAATCAGACCCAATGCCCACAACGAGTTTTACATGAAAACCAAACGTGACCGGATGGGACATACCCTGCAAAAATTCAATTACGATCCGGAAAAGTAAAAATACACTCAATACAAAAGGTTGCCGTTTGTTGCAACCTTTTGTATTTGCATCGCCTGAAATGGACCAATAGAATAAGCGTACCATCATATTCCTGCATAAATGAAGCATTACATTCTTACTGCATTGGTGCTGATCCTGTTTTCATCGTGCCAGCCCGGAAAAAAGGAGTATCAGTCGAATACCGGGCTGATTTTTGGTACCTACTACCATACCACCTACCAGCATCCCGACGGTGTCGATTTACAGGAAAGCATTGAAGCCGAACTGCAACGGCTCGATCTGTCGCTTTCGACCTACAAAGCAACTTCGGTGCTTTCAAAAATCAACAGGAATGAAAGCGGCGAGCCCGACGAACTTGTTCTCGACGTATTTCAGCGGGCAGTTGAAATTTCGGAGCTCACCGGCGGCGCCTTCGATGCTACGGTGGCCCCCCTGGTCAATGCCTGGGGTTTCGGATTCACAAAGAAAGCCGGCATCAGCGAACAGCTCATCGACAGCATTATGGGCTTTGTAGGCTGGCCAAAAGTTCGGCTTGAAAACGGAATGATTGTAAAGGACGATCCGCGTTCCATGCTCGATTTCAGTGCCATTGCCAAAGGCTACGCCGTGGATATGATCGGGCGTCTCTTAAACAACAAGGGATGCGAAAACTACATGGTCGACATTGGTGGTGAAGTAATTGCCTGCGGGCTGAATCCCGATGGAAAAAGCTGGCGCATTGGCATTAACGAACCCAACGACAATGAACCGGCTGTACCCGATAAGCTCCAGGCCATTGTGCATCTCAGCAACAAAGCCATTGCCACTTCGGGAAATTACCGGAACTTCTATGTTGAAGACGGAAAGAAATACGCGCATACCATCGATCCATCGACCGGTTATCCGGTACAGCACAGCTTACTCAGTGCCACGGTGATTGCCGACGATTGCATGACGGCCGATGCCCTGGCAACGGCCTGCATGGTGATGGGGACTGAAAAAGCCATGGAACTTTCAAAACAGCTCAGCAAAGTGGAACTGTTTTTGATATACAACGATGGCGAGGGAGATAACAAGGTGATGATGACGCCGGGATTTGAAAGCTATATTGAAGAAAAATAAAGCAGGAACAATAATTTGTTCTTTTTCGAATCACGACTATTTACGGCATTATTTTCGGGCACTGTTTCCCTATTTCAGCTTTATTGATATCTTTAGTACTTTGAAAGCCTTATTGTAGCAAGATGCAACGACTTCTGATTATAAGCATGCTGTTTTTTAGCCTGACATTGCAGGCCCAGGTGCGGGTGTTCATTCCCGAACCCTATGGTGACCGGTTTATTGAATCGGACTTAATCGAAGCCGTGACAATGATTCCGCTTGAACTTGAACGATATGGAATGATTGCTCCCGAGATGGAAATGAAAATCGACGGAGACAATTTCTTTATTCTCGACAACCGCTTTACCCAGTGTGTGTACCGTTTCGACAGCTCAGGTGTGTTGCTCAATACCATTTGTGAAAAGAAAAGTACCAATGCCTCAAACAATCTTCCCGAGCTGAACAACCCGGTTAAATTCAACATCGATCCCTACACCCAACACGTGGAGATTTACAATTTTGAAAACTCAACAATAAAACGGTTTGCATACGATGGGCAGGAAAAGGCTCAACTCAGTCTGCGTATCAGTCCGTCGGACTTTACGCGCGACGAAGCAGGAAACTACTGGTTGTATACCGGATGGAACAACAGTGAAAGCCAGTTTCGACTTATAAAAACCGATGCCAGTGGTGCAATTACTGACAAGAAAATGCGGCTGATCTCGAAATGCACTCCCACCGAAGGCTTTTCTTTTTACGCTTCCAAAACCGCTTTGCTTTTTTGGGAGTTACTGGGAAACACGGCCTATGCCATAGAAAACGACGAACTGACACCCCGTTACCTCTTCGATTTTGGCAGCCATAAACTTCCCCTCGACTACCACATGATGCCTGCCGACGAATCATTTATCATGATCAACGAAGCCGGTTATTATACTTTCAAAAAGTATCTCGAAAACAATAACTTTGCCTACTTCTTTCTCAACTATACCAGCAACATGCAACGCGAAATGTTCCATGTTATTCACGATAAGAAATCGGATAAGATGAATATTTATACCGAAAACTCCGGAATTGGAGCTTTTGATAAAGCACAGCATCTGAGTTCCGGTAACGAATTGTATTTTCTTGTTTCACCGCGAAAAATCAGACAATTACTTGGCGGTGGCTCCGATTACCTTCCGGCACCTTTTACCGAACTCGCTGAGAAAGTGGGGAGTTTACGCAATCCGGTTATTTTGAAGATAAAGCTGAAATCGGCCAACGATGCAATGCAGGAACAGGCAATTCCCGATCAGTCGGACACCCTGTATTTTCAGAACTAATTGCCGCTGAGCTTAAGTTGCTCCACTTTTATTTCACGACCTTTTTTCTGTTCCATTTTATCCCAGGTCTGGGCACAGGTAATTCCGTGGCTCATCATGTTTTTATTGCCACCAATGTGAGTATTGGGGAATTTGCGGCTCCGGCTGAAAATGATTTTAACAGCCATTCCTGCAATGGCAATTCCCAACAAAACGACGGCCAGTAATACAACGCTTATAAAATTCATATCTTGTTTTTTTCAGCTCACAAAAATACTGATTTATCTTGTTTTATCTAAAATCCGAAATTCATTTAACAACGATTTCACATCAATAGTAACACCCGGGCTTCGCTTTTCGTTCATTTGCAGTAAACGGGCTGCTTCGCCCGGCAGTGACTTTTTGGAGAAACCATGCTGCAGCGCAAAATTGAGCCATTTTACGATGAAAAAGGCATTGAACAGATGAAAGAAGCGTTTTTTAAATGCCGCAGCCGATGCACAATTCATGAGCAAATTTTCAATTTTATTCACCAGGTCCATTTCCTGTGCAAAAAAACTGAATGTCGTGTCAAAGCATAAACCCTGCCCGATGGCCTGCCTGTCGGCATAGAAGTTTTCTGCCTGTTGAAAAAAGCGCGACAGAACCGCATAGGCTTCCAGAGGGTACACCAACGCCAATTCTTTATTTCCCGAAAGATAAGAACTCAGTGCCGGTCCGGTTCCGAAAGGAACTCTGTCAGAGCATCTGGCCGATGGTCGTACAGTAGTGGAATTGATAAAGCCCACCGGACCGAAAGCAGCCAGTTTTTGCAGGAAATAAAAATCTTCGCCTGCCTTGCGCCGGTTCATTCCACCCTGAGCAACATAAGCTGCGGCCCTTACCGAGAAACAAGAACCCAGCGTATACATTGCATGCGGAAATCCGGTGTATTCAACAGCATGCTGGTGGTAGCGCAAATAAAGCTCATACAGTGCCATGGCCTCACCTGCTTTACCTTCGTCAAGCGGATGCTCAAAATAATGAACCGCTCCGGCACATTCAGTATTTTGTCGATAAAAGTTTTCGATGGCTGTAAAATAAGAAGGCTCAACCAGGGTATCGGCATCGAGCGAAATAAGGATTCCCCCGCGTGCCTGATGACGGTTAAAATGCGCCAGGGCCCAATCCATTCCGAGCTTACGGGCCAGCCCTGCACCGGCATGTTTCTCAGGCAAATCAGCAGCATAGACACTTTCGACCTGTAGCCAGGCAGGCAAGCGATGCTTCATGGTTTCAATCAATTGCAGGGTCTGCCGGTTTTGTTCCCGTACTTCAGCTGCAGCCTTTTCACCATGATTTACCACCACCAGTACGATCACCTTGCTTTCAGGTGGCCAACAGTTGCTGAGCGACATCAGGGTTTCGTGGAAGAGCGGCTCGTTCATACAAGGAATGATCACCAACATACCAGCCTGTGGCAGTTGCTCCGCCCTTGAAAAATGAACGGCATCCTTTTGTTTTTTCAGGTAGTGACTGGCAAACATAACGAAATAAAAAACCGTGCACTAAAGATAGTACACGGTTTCGATCTTAAAAGAATAGCTCTTTACTTTTTCGCCTTTGCATAACGGGCATTCAATCCGTCGACAATTGCTTTTGTAAGATTATGTTGTGGTGCCCCGACAATAATGTTTCCATTGTTGCTGAGAATGTAGTCGTAATTGTGGTTCTTATTGTACTCTTTCACATAATTCACAATACTGTCGACCAGTTGCAGGTTGATATCCTGTTCCATTTTGGCCAGCTTGTTCGATAATTCATAATCGAGTTGCTGAATTTCCTGCTCCTGTCCCAGAATACGATCACGTTCTTTCATGGCACGCTCTTCGGTAAGAAAGCCGCCACGCTGAAGTTTTTCCTGAAAGGCAACTGCCTGTTTCTCAAGATCGACCCGTTTTTTGCTGAATTCTTCGTTGTACTGAGTCTGTTTGCCAACAAATTCGTCGTTCAGATCGATCGAAAGCTGGTAATTAACTAATACCGAATCGGTAAGAATATAGGCGACTTTTAGTCCGCCGTTCTCTGAATTTTCAACTTTGCTGGTATTGTGGTTTATTGACTGCTTGTCACCTTTCCCGGTGAAAGTAAGTACAAACAAAACAAGCACGCCAGCCAGGGCAATCAGGCTAATTATTAAGGGTAACTTTTTCATTCGTCAGCTTTTTTTGTTTAAATGACTATGCAACGCACTAATGTTATCGACTGTTTTGATTTGGCCGGCAAGCAGGTCCGTTAGCATTCAACAATTGGTTTTTATCAGCGCAAAGATACTTTTTCTATTGAGTTATAAAAGCAGGAAAAGTCGTTTTGAACACAATTTGTGTGAACTGTCAAATGCTAAAAGTCATGACTTAGGGCTGACAATCATCATTCATTCCACCCTGCCGATGTGGTATTTTTAGTCATGGCTTAAATACCATTTTCAAAGAAACCATTAACAAGATTTACCATGTTTAATAAACTTGTCGCCACAACTTTGCCTTACGTGCCTAAGAAGGTAGTCTGGCTGTTCTCGAAACGTTATGTTGCCGGAGAAGATCTCAACGCAGCACTCGATGTTTCACGACAGCTGAACAAGGAAGGGATGGTTGTAACTGTTGATCTTTTGGGCGAATTCATCCAAACGATCGATGAGGCCAGGCAAAATAAAGACCAATACCTGCAAATAATCAGGTACCTGACCACACAGGGCATTGACGGAAATTTTTCGGTAAAGCCAAGCAGCTTTGGTCTGCTTATCGATAGTGAACAATGCTATGAGTACGTGCGCGAGGTGCTTGCAGAAGCTGCAAAAACACAAAATTTTGTGCGCATTGACATGGAAGATTCACAATGTACCACCATGGAAATTGAACTGTTTAAAAGGTTGAAAAAGGAATTTCCAAACAACGTGGGCTTGGTAGTACAGGCTTATATGCGTCGTACCTACTCCGATATCGAGGCCTTAATTAAAGAATGTCACTCCGATGAAGCCCCTCTGAACTTCAGACTTTGCAAGGGAATTTATGTTGAGCCGGCTGAGATTGCCTACAAGGATTATCATGAGGTTCGTCATCATTACCTCAAAGACCTCGAACTCATGTTTCAAAACGGGGTATATGCAGCCATTGCCACCCACGACGATTTTTTGGTACGCGAAGCCATGGCCCTGATTGAGCAATACAAAGTCCCTAAAAACCGCTATGAATTTCAAATGCTTTACGGGGTAACACCCGGCCTGCGCGACAAAATTGTTGCGGCCGGTCATAAAATGAGAATCTACGTGCCTTTTGGGAAAGAATGGTTTGGCTATTGTTCGCGCCGCCTGAAAGAAAACCCGAAAATGGTGACCGATATTATGAAAGCTTTATTTGTACGGGGATAAACAGTGAGATCTTTTACTTTAACACAAGAGCGTCGTAGGGAGCTTTTCCCATACGACGCTCTTTTTGTGATTTTTTACTTGTACTGAATTGAATTCAAACATTGTACAAATGCCGCTTCTTCTTTATTGATCACCTCAACCGGTGCTGTCAGTTTTAAGAAATAAGGACCTTCGTCTGAAGGAACAATGGCTGCAAGCGTTCCATAACCGGCGGTTTCGGTAAAATCCTGGGCCATTGGGAAGGGCTTCAGTTTAAAGGTTCCGCTTATTTTAATTCCACTTACTCCGTCGGGATCCACTTCAAGTTCCCGGTATTCATCCATGCTTACAAACTGAGACTTCCACCGTTCGATATTGGCTTCAACCATGTTGTCCATATTTCCGAAATAGGAAACCACCACTTCATATTCGGGATGAGCCTTCAGTTTGAACTGGGTGATCCGCATTTCATTCGATGGTGCTTCCTCAAGCCATGCCTCAGGAATACGCAGGCTCACGTTGGACAATTGCAGTACACCCTGCTGAGCACTTTTGATTTCGCTCTTATTTAACGAACTCAACTCAACCATGGTGGAATCTTTGGGTGGTTTTTTTGAATTGCAGGCAGCAAAAACGATCAGTGCAAATACAATTAACAGAATCTGTTTCATATTGATTGGGTTTATGGTAAACTTTTGCCTTTTACAACAAATAGCTTGCACTGCGGTTCAATAAGAAAGCGGAAAGCCTTCAACAGCATTTCCGCTTCAAGTTGTTTATTATACAGAATTTACTCAGTACGCTCGACAAAGCCGCCCTTCAGTTTGGTAAACAAATAAATGGCCAGCATTCCCAGCAACAAATGAATGGCCAGTGTATACATCGTATATTCAGGGTTTCCAGCTTCTTCGAAACGCCCCATAATGGCCGTATACGTTCCACTTAAAATAGCACCGATAAAAGTAGCCAGGAAGTTGGTTCCCATGTAAAGGCCTGCCTTTTCCTTAGGGGCTATCCACATGATGTATTCCTGAATTCGCGGTGAAGAGATCATTTCACCAATGGCAAAAAGGAACACGCCCAGAAATACCAGACCATTGTAGGTGGTTACAGCAAGTCCGAGTACTACAAAACCGGTGGTCGCAATAAAGAGGCCCAGAATAAAGGCAGGAATGGCTGCCCTCTTTTCGAAGATGCGTGAAATGAGCAACTGAAAAATAATGATGATGTAACCGGTATGCGAAATGGCTTCGGCATTGATGCGCCACACACCATCGACCTCGCTGGCAATCAAAGCCTTTGTTATGCCTTCGCCAATAACATTCGACACGCCGTGAAACAACATGGCCGTGTCGAGGTAGTCGTTAATATAAATGGCAAGTACATTAAAAAAGGTCCAGAATGGAAGCCAGAAAAAGAGACCCAACAGAATCAGAAAGAAAGTAAATTTCCCGTCGGATAGTACGGTAAGGATGTCGTTGAATTTTTGTTTTAGTGTAACTCCTTCGTTTTCGCGCTCAGGCTCTTTGTAAAAGAAGATGGTAATTAACAGCATGATGGCAATGGCAGCGGCCGCCGTGTAAAATACATAATCCCAGCTCATGGCCCTGAGTTTTCCCATTACCAGCGGGCCAACCGAGGCTCCCAGGTTGACCATCATGTAAAAGATACCAAAGCCCAATGTTTTGTTCGTTGAATCGGTTGTAGCACGCACCGTGGCCGAAATGAGCGGTTTAAAAATACCTGCCGCAAACCCGATGGTGAGCATGGTAAGGGCGATACCTGAAAACGATTTAAAAACAATGAGCATCAGTATGGCCGGCAAATAGGCCAGATACGACACAATCAGCACCCGTTTAAATCCATACTTATCGGCAATGGTTCCCGAAAATAGGGGAATCAGATAACTGAAAGCAAGAAAAATACTTTGAATGGCACCCAGATCACCTTTCGAATAACCCAGCTTTTGTAAATAAATACCAAAGCCCATATAAATGCCGTAATAGGCAAAACGCTCAAAAATCTCGATGGTATTGGCAACCCAGAATACCTTTGGAAATGCAGTTCGTTTACTCATGTTGGTTGGTTTATGATTAATTTTCAAAAATGCAGGCATAATTTAAAAATAATCTTAGGAACAAACCAATGAGCTTTCACACCTTTGTTTTTGTAACCTGCTGCCGGCTTAAAGCGGGAGAATCAAATCACGGAGATCACGCTTGGGCACATGGTGCACTCCCTCATCGTCGCGCCAGTATTTATAATCATCATTTTTCATTGTTTCAAGCACTACCTTTTCGATGGGCTTCCCCAGTGCGATTACATTGATAATACTGTAACGGGGAGGAATTTCGAGCAGCGCGGCAAGGCGTGGCTTATTGATTGAGCGGAAGATACATCCTCCAAATCCGGCCTCAACGGCGCCCAGCAGGATGCTTTGTGCCGCAATCCCGTCGTCGCAGAAAAACTGCTTTGCAATTTCGCTATCGAGTACCTGAATGAGATAAGCCGAGGGCCTTTCCCCTTCAACGGGCCCAGGCCAGTCGCTAAGAAAACCGGCCCAGGCCAGGGTGGAAAATACTTTCTGGTTTTTACTTTCTTCGTTCGAAATAATGTATTTGATGCTTTGTGCATTTCGTCCCGAAGCCGAAAACCGGGCAAGGTCAATCAATTGTTCGAGTGTAGCAGTATCAACAGGGACTGACTGATCAAAACGGCGGTAACTGCGATTCTTTAGAATGAGATCACGTAACATGAGATTTGATTTTTTTTTCTGAAGGAAAGATAAAAAAAGTAAGGACCGGATAAAAGTAATTGTTTTGACCAACGATAACCTGCAATAGTGGATGTTTCCGATCCTTACTTGCTTTAAAACGGGCGGTATTTTCTTTTATTGTTATTTGAATTGAATCTCAATACTTAAATTTTGTTAAAACCGGGAATGCCTACAACAAATCACTGGCCAGTTCGGCCAGATAACTGCGTTCTCCTTTTACCAGATTAACATGGGCAAAAAGCTCCTGCCCCTTCATTCGGTCGCTCAAGTAGGCCAGTCCGTTCGATTGCTGATCGAGATAGGGTGAATCGATCTGATGCAGGTCGCCTGTAAACACCATTTTGGTTCCTTCGCCTGCCCTGGTAATGATGGTCTTGATTTCGTGGGGAGTCAGGTTTTGCGCTTCATCAATAATGAAATAAGAGTTGGAAAGGCTTCGGCCCCTGATATAGGCCAGCGCTGCAATAACCAGTCGTTCTTCCTTCACCATTTCCTCGATGCGGGTATTTTCGATGCTTCGGGGGTTATGACAATGTTTAATTACGGTGAGGTTATCGAACAGGGGCTGCATGTAGGGTCTGATTTTCTCATCGGCATCGCCAGGCAGAAATCCTATATCGCGGTTACTGAGTGCAACAATAGGCCTGGCCAGTAAGATCTGCTCATATACATTCGACTGCGCCAGTGCTGCTGCAAGCGCCAGGAGGGTTTTTCCTGTTCCCGCTTTGCCTGTTACGGCAACCAGCTTAATATCGGGATTCAACAAGGCATTCAGCAGAAAGGTCTGTTCAGCATTTCGCGGTTTGATCCCATAAGCCGATAATTTATCTACGCGTTCATATCGATTGCCAGGCTCATCGTAGCGTACCAGCGCCGAGGTATTGGGTCCCTTAAAAATAAAATAATCGTTGGCCCGCGATTTCACTTCTGTATTCAACTCATCGGCCGGAAGAAAGCGATTTTCGTACAGGCGGGCAATCATACTGTCGTCACAGTTCTCCTTAATATAGACTCCCTTATCGAAAATTTCGGGATTAGTTACCTTGTCGTTTTTATAATCTTCAGCATCAATGCCCAGCGACTTGGCCTTCATCCTAAGATTTATATCCTTGGTAATCAGCACTACTTTCTTATTGGGATGCTGTTCTTTAATGTGTTCGGTGATGGCAAGTATCCGGTGATCGGCAATGTCTTCCTTGAACGAGACTTTCAGCTTCTCAGAAAAGGGCCTGCCGGTTTCTATCTTCAATTTTCCTTTATTTGTACCCAGCGACAACCCCCCGTTAAAAAGATCATCCTTCACCAGATCGTCGAGCAAGCGAACAAACTCACGGGCCTGATAATTAAGCTGATCGCTTCCCCTCTTGAACTTATCCAACTCCTCGAGTACAACAATGGGAAGCACCACATCGTTTTCCTCAAAATTGAAAATACACTGATGATCGTGAAGTATCACATTGGTGTCGATGATGAAGATTTTGTTTTCCAGTTTGCTCATAGAATAAATTGTAGTGTTGGTGTAACTGAACGACGAATGTTTAAAAGTAAGAAAAAAAGTGGCCTATTTCTTTTTTCAATCGGGCTATTTTGGTGATTTTTGTAACAACTACCTGTTGATAAATAATGGACTATTCTGAAGCATTGCATTTCCTTTACGAGCAGCTGCCCATGTACCAGCGTACCGGACCGGCTGCCTATAAAAACAATCTCGACAACACCCTGGCCCTCGATCAGTTGTTTGCTCACCCACATCATGAATTTAAAACAATTCATGTGGCCGGCACCAACGGAAAGGGCTCGGTATCGCATATGCTTGCCTCGGTATTGCAAAGCGCCGGATACAAAACCGGGCTCTACACTTCGCCCCATTTAAAAGACTTTCGGGAGCGCATCCGCATTAATGGCAACATGATGAGTGAAGCGGCAGTAGGTAATTTTCTTGAGCGCTTTTTAAAGCTGAACGCCAAAAGCCAGCTCGAACCTTCATTTTTCGAACTCACTGTTTTAATGGCCTTCGATTATTTTGCCCGCGAAAAAGTCGATATCGCAGTGATTGAAGTCGGTTTAGGCGGACGGCTCGATTCAACCAACATCATTTCTCCCGAATTGTCGGTAATCACCAATATCAGCCTCGATCACACCAATCTTTTAGGCAATACCATTGAGCAAATTGCGGCTGAAAAGGCAGGAATCATTAAAAAAAATACAACAGTGGTGGTTGGAGAGTATCAGGAAGGCAGTGAAGCTGTTTTTAAGGAAAAAGCCAGGGCGCAAAATGCAAGACTGGTTTTTGCCGATCGGGAGTATGTACTCACCGGCAACCATGATCTTTCGTTCATGGTGAGCAATCAGTGTTCCATTGTTTACCGTAAACTGCAAACCGATTTAAAAGGCAGTTATCAGGATAAAAACCTGCTTACAGTAATTGCAGCATTGGCCGAACTAAAGCGCAGTAAGTTTAAAATTCCTGACGAGGCGGTAAGCGAAGGTTTAGCCGCTGTTACCGAAAAAACAGGTTTACAGGGACGCTGGCAGAAAATAGGAACAAAGCCTGATATTATCTGCGATACCGGCCACAACGAAGCAGGTATCAGTTACCTTGTTCAGCAATTGAGCAAGCACCCACACGACCAGCTTCACATTGTATTTGGTACGGTAAATGATAAGGATATCAATAAAATTATTAAACTTTTACCTCCCGATGCGCATTATTATTTCACGCGGGCCAACATCGAAAGGGCGCTCGATCCCGATCTCCTGGCACAAAAAGCAAGAAGCTTCGGATTCAATGGCACGGCATATCCCAACGTAAAACAGGCTTTTGATGCTGCCCGTAAAAATGCAGCAGAAAGCGATCTGATATTTGTTGGCGGCAGTACTTTTGTAGTAGCCGAAGTACTTTGATTGCTTAACACGCAAGGGCCTGTGTTGGCAGGAAAATTGAATGAAGATGAAAATGAAGATCAATATTAACCCGATATACCAGCTGATTGCTCAGGGCGAACATCAGCAGCAGGACTTTAAATACTGCATTAACGATTCCCGAAAAATTGCCCGTTCGCTGGTGGCCTTTGCCAATACCGACGGAGGTCGCTTGTTGGTTGGCGTGAAAGACAATGGAAAAATTGCCGGTGTAAAATCGGACGAAGAATATTACATGGTTGAAGCGGCAGCCAATATTTACAGTGAACCTAAAATTAATTTTGAAGTCCAGGAATGGTTGGTTGAAGGAAAAACAGTACTTGAAATTATTGTTCAAGCCAGCAGTAAAAAACCTCATTACGCCGAAAACGATCAGAAAAAATGGCTGGCCTATGTGCGACGTAACGATGAAAACATCCTGGCCAACAGGGTGCAGCTAAAAGCCTGGAAGCTAGAAAGAGACAGCAAAGGGCTGCTTTTCACCTATGACGAGCCACACCGCATGCTGGTTCAGCATCTTAGGGAAAACAATGAGATTACGCTTTCAAAATTCAGCCGTCTGGCCATGATTAACCGATGGCGGGCCGAAAATATTCTGGCCGAATTACTCCGCATGGAATGCATTCTGATAAAACCCGGTCAACAACCCGTTGTTTATTGTCTTAATCACGATTTTGATTTTGAGAAGTTGAATTAATTATTTAATGATAAATTAGTTAATATTGTGAAAACTATACATTACTGCAGATTGTATTGATTTGCTTGAAAATAAAACATAAAAATGAAAACAAAGAACATTTATCTCGCATTACTGGCACTCGTATTAAGCCCTGCCTTTTTAACCGCACAGGAAAACTACAAAACCATTTCGAAGGAGGAAACTGCACTGATACATCAAGGCTCAGCAGCTTATAAAGTAGCAGTATACCAGGAACCTGCAACAAACAAGAAACCCAAAAATGTAATTTTTCTCATAGGTGACGGAATGGGTTTGGCACAAATTCATGCGGGGTTTACAGCCAATCACGGCAAACTTTTTCTTCATAATTTCAGCCACATTGGTTTACAAACCACCCACTCGGCAAGCAACTACATTACCGATTCAGCTGCAGCAGGAACAGCGCTTTCAAGCGGACAAAAAACTTACAACGGTGCAATTGGCATGAATACCGATACCATTTCAATTACCAACATTCGGGAAGTATTCGAGCAGCAGGGACTGGCCACCGGTGTGGTTTCGACTTCGGCGGTAACCCATGCAACTCCTGCAGCCTTTGTTGCCCACCAGCCAGCACGATCGATGTACGAAGCCATTGCTGCCGATTATCTGAAAACCAACATTGATGTATTCATTGGAGGCGGGCTAAAACATTTTACCGAAAGAGCCGACGGACGTGATCTTACAAAAGATCTCGAAAAGAAGAACTATAAAGTACTACGGAATATTGAAGAACTAAAGAAAGCCTCCAAGGGAAAAGTGGCAGCATTGCTTGCTCCCGAACACATGCCCACCGTACTTGACGGGCGTGGTGACATGCTGCCATTGGCTACTAAAACTGCCATCAGCCTGCTTGAAGCTGATCCCGACGGTTTTTTCCTGATGGTTGAAGGTTCACAAATTGACTGGGGAGGACATCAAAATAACACATCCTACATTACAAGCGAAGTGCTCGATTTTGATAAGGCTGTTGGTGAGGCCCTGGCCTTTGCAGCCAGGGACAAGCAAACCCTGGTCATTGTAACTGCCGATCATGAAACCGGAGGAATGGGAATTAACAGTGGTGACTTCGACAGTGGCTATATCAAATCGGGCTATACCTCAGGCAGCCATACAGGAATCATGGTGCCAGTTTTTGCCTTTGGCCCGGGAGCGGAACAATTCATGGGCTTCTACGACAATACCGATATCCCTGCAAAAATAAAGGAACTACTCCGTTAAAATTAACCGGAAGAAATAAGTACCCTTTTCTATAAAATACAACTTGCTTTGTTTTTTTTACAAAGCGAGCAACACCGCACTCACAAAGGACCACGACTAAAAACATGGTCCTTTGTATTTACAAAAACAATTAGGCCTGTTATACAACATTTTTTTAGTGTGAAAAAATAGGTCTCACTCCTTTATTTTTGCTTCCATGTTTGAATCATTAGAGGCACTTGACCATGTAAGGCTTAACTTCAGTCAGGGTGGACTGTTGTTCCTGAACATTGCACTGGTAATAATTATGTTTGGGGTAGCCCTTTCGATAAAGGTAAACGATTTTAAAGCAGTCGTACAAAAACCAAAGCCGACCATTGTTGGCTACATTTCCCAATTCTTTTTGTTACCTGCGCTGACCTTTCTTTTGATTCTGATAATCAAGCCAACACCTTCGGTTGCACTGGGTATGATTATGGTGGCTGCCTGTCCGGGAGGTAATATTTCTAATTTTCTTTCATCTCTGGCAAAAGGCAACACGGCACTTTCGGTTACAATGACTGCACTGGCAACCCTCTCGGCAATTTTCATGACTCCCTTCAACTTTTCATTTTGGGGAGGAATTTATGTCAATTACTACAACAAACAAGGCGGTGCCTTCCTGCGTCCGCTTGAAATTGAACCGATGGAAATTTTCTTCACGGTTTTCGTTATTCTTGGCATACCGGTAATACTTGGTGTTTTATTTGCACAATATTTCCCCTCCATAACCAAAAAAATTGTGAAACCCATACAGCGTTTCTCCATTTTCTTCTTTCTGGTCATGGTGGTGATCATGTTGAAAAATAACTTCAGTCAGTTCCTTAGCAACATTCATCTAATTTTCATCATTGTGTTGCTGCACAATGCGCTGGCACTTGGCACCGGTTTTTCTTTTGCTTCAATTCTTAAGCTCAATCGCAAAGACCGCCGTTCAATATCAATCGAAACGGGCATACAAAATTCAGGGCTTGCGCTCACGCTGATGTTCAATCCCAAACTTTTTCCTGTTGACTTCGAGCTGGGAGGAATGGCTGTAATCGCTGCCTGGTGGGGAATTTGGCACATTATTTCGGGTTTAATCATGGCTACACTCTGGGGACGAAAACCGCTCGACGACGAGTAAGGCCTCAAAAAACAGAGTCCACCAAAAGCTCTTCCCTTTGGGCTTAAGCACTTTTTTTTAACTTGTATTTGGTGACTCAGGGCGCTTTGGCTATTTTTACCAGCATAATTGGGTAAGCACTTTCAACTTTTACCGGCCACTAAACATACCGGGCTTGTTTTCCTTAAAGGGAAGCATGCAGTTATTTGATACTGCCCATTTTATAAACCAACATCAAGCAGGATGAGAAATATGAAAAGGTGGTCATTCAGGTATGAAGTGCTCAAGTTTATTGCCTCCATCGTGCATCGGGCTGCACACAAATACTTCACTGTTAACGGGCTTGAAAATGTACCCCGGAATGAACCGGTAATACTCGCTCCCAATCATCAAAACGCCCTCCTCGATCCGCTTGCCATTATATTTTCGGGCGACCTTCAACCAGCCTTTCTTGCCCGGGCCGACATATTCAGAAACAAAGTCGTGGCCGGCATTCTTAACAAAATGAAAATTGCACCCGTGTATCGCATTCGTGATGGCAAGGATTCGCTTGAAAAAAACAAAGAAGTTTTCGAAAACAGCATCAACATATTAAAGACGAATCGTTTCTTGTGCCTCTTCCCTGAGGCGGCACACATAGGAATGAAAAGCATGATTCCTCATAAAAAGGCCATACCGCGCATCGTTTTTATTGCTGCCGAAATGACCAACTTTGAAATGGACATTAAAATTGTACCCGTAGGGATCAATTATACCCATTATTATCAATTCAGAAGAAGCCTCACCATCAATTATGGTAAACCGATCAGCTCAAAAGATTACTACGAAATCTACAAAAACGAAGGAGAATTAAAAGCATCGATTGCACTGCGTGATGCTATTTTTGAGGCCATGAAAGAGCTGGTGGTTCATGTGCCCGACAAACCGGGCTACGACCTCTACGACCAAGCATTTGCCATGATGCGACCCGAAGCCTACGAAAAGGCAGGAGTCAGGAAAAGCCTGAAAAACTTTGTCAAAGCCGAACAGCTACTCACCGAAAAAATATATTTCCGGCTTGAGAATAATGCTGAAGACAAGGAGGCCTTAATTGCCAAAGCCAAATTATACAAAAAACTAAAGGAGAAACTGGGGTTTTCGGAAGACGAACTGGAAAAGGGCTCCATCAATTCAGGAGAACTTTTACTGAATGCACTTTTGATTACCCTGCTAACTCCGCTTGGAATATATGGTGCAATTGCCAACGGGTGGTTGTTTTATCTCACAAGGTATCCCTATCGAAGCCGAATCAAGGATCCACAGTTTTGGAGTACTTTTTCCTTTGTTTTCAGCCTCGTTTTTTATCCGCTGTGGCTCATTGTTCAGTTTTTTATTTTACAAGCCTTCATCCCAGGTTGGGGTTTAGCCCTGGGAATTACACTTTTCTCAATCCCCAGTGGAATCATCGGATGGGAAACCGGACAAATGATTAAACGTAATTTCCGAAGAATTAAATACAAGCGACTGCTAAAAAGCAAAAACAAACACTTCCGCGAAATGCTCAGTTTGCGGAAGGAACTGAAAACCTATTACCAAAAAACCATCGAAGAATAGCTGTGGGAATTGTTACACTTGTATTGATCGCCATTAGTTTGTCGTTCGATTCGTTTGCTGCTTCGGTATGCAGCGGATTATCGATGTGCCGAAAACACATTCGTTTGACCGACACCCTGAAAATAGCACTTTCGCTGTCCCTTTTTCAGGCACTGATGCCCTTGCTTGGCTGGTATCTGGGCTCGGTTTTTAGTGAAGAAGTAAAACAGGCCGACCACTGGATTGCTTTTGCTTTGCTTACTTTCCTGGGACTAAGAATGATCATGGAAGGCAGAATTCCGCTTTCGAAAAGAAAAATAAAACATCCCACCCAATGGCGGGTACTACTGCCCATGTCGCTGGCGACCAGCATCGATGCCTTTGCCGTGGGAATCAGTTTTTCCTTTCTTGTCGAAAACATCTGGCTGCCCGTGATACTAATTGGTGCAGTAACCTTTGCCTTCTCGCTTTCGGGTCTTTACATGGGGCGAAAACTCGGTAAGAAAATGGCAGGCCGGGCCGAAATTGCCGGTGGAATCGTACTCATTCTAATCGGTATAAAGATCTTAATCGAACATCTTTATTTTAGTGTACCCGTATTAATCGATTGAATAGCTGGTAAGCCTTTCAACACCTAATTAGAGGTCTTCCCGGCTACAAAAAAAGGGGCTGCTGCCCCTTTAAGATTTTTGAAACGATTGTTCATTAGCTGTATTTCATCAACTTGCTTAAATACTTTCCAATAATATCAAATTCGAGGTTGACCCTGGTTCCGGCCTGAATGGTATGAAAATTCGTTTCATGGTAGGTATAGGGAATAATTGCCACCTGAAATGAGTTATCTTTTGAATTCACTACCGTGAGACTTACCCCGTTAACCGTTACCGATCCTTTCTCGACAGTCATGTAACCCTGACGGGCTTTTTCCTTATCAAAATCGTATTCAAAAGTGAAATACCAGCTGCCATCAGCTTCTTCAACCTTCCGGCAGGTGGCTGTCTGATCGACATGGCCCTGAACAATGTGACCATCCAAACGGCCATTCATCATCATACTCCGCTCAAGATTCACAAGACTGCCCGGCTCCAGATCGCCAAGATTCGACTTCAGCAGTGTTTCCTTGATGGCAGTTACCTTGTATTGCTTTGTTCCCTTATCAACTTCAACCACCGTTAAACATACTCCATTGTGCGAAAGGCTCTGATCGACCTTCAATTCATCAGCAAATGAACAACCAAGCGTAAAATGCACATTCTCCTGATCCTTTTCAATGGCCACCACTTTTCCGGCCGCTTCTACTATTCCCGAAAACATAATATTTTGATTTTGGATTTGTGTGCGAAATTATAAAAATAAACCGGGATTTCCGGATATAGATCAAGTGAGAATATACTTCATCCGACTAATCACCAAAATAATGAACACAAAACCCTATTGTTCAAAACTTAAAACCTTAAACATTTGTACGAAGCAATGCGTTAAAGTGTTGCGTTTAATGTTTAATAATCAAATTACAAGCATAAATAAACACCTAAATATCTTATAATGTCGGGATTAAAGCCCCGGTGACAAAAAAAATAAGATATCTGCATTCTTGGATATGTAGTAAGGGTGCGCTATTTTTTTGCTGTTAAAACTAAACCATTGTTCAATGATTAAAAAAGTCTTAGTGGCTAATCGAGGAGAAATAGCCGTAAGAATCATGAGATCGTGCCGCGAAATGGGAATTACCACAGTAGCGGTTTACTCCGAAGCCGATCGAAAATCACAACATGTGAGATATGCGCATGAAGCCTATTTCATTGGCCCTTCCCCTTCAAAAGAAAGTTACCTGAACATCGACAAAATTCTTGAAGTAGCGCTGGCTTCAGGGGCCGATGCCATTCATCCAGGCTATGGCTTTCTGTCGGAAAATGCCGAATTTGCCCGTCGGATTGCGGCAGCAGGGATACGTTTCATAGGACCAACACCCGAAGCCATTTCTTCGATGGGTGACAAGGTAACTGCACGAAAAATTATGATGAAGGCAGGTGTCAGCGTGGTTCCCGGTACGAACGAAAACCTTGTAAACGACGATGACATACACCGTGTTGCCGCTGAAATTGGCTATCCGCTCATGGTCAAGGCTTCGGCTGGTGGAGGTGGAAAAGGGATGCGTCTTGTGCGATCGGAAAAAGAACTTATCAGCTCTTATCGCATGGCCAAATCGGAAGCCAGTACAGCTTTTGGTGACGACACGGTATATATTGAGAAATACATCGAATCGCCTCACCATATCGAATTTCAGGTTCTGGCCGATCAGCATGGCAATGTAATCCATTTGTTTGAAAGAGAATGTTCGGTACAGCGTCGTCATCAAAAAGTGGTGGAAGAAACACCATCTCCCCTCATGACCCCTCAGTTAAGGGCAAAAATGGGAGAACAGGCAGTTGCGGCTGCCCGATCGGTATCGTATGTTGGAGCAGGCACTGTAGAGTTTTTGGTTGATAATGACCATAACTTTTATTTTCTCGAAATGAACACCCGCCTGCAGGTTGAGCATCCGATCACCGAACGCGTAACCGGTGTTGATTTGGTAAAACAACAAATCATGATAGCCGATGGAAAACCACTTCAATTAAAGCAGGAAGAACTCAGGCAGTTTGGCCATGCCATTGAATGCCGGATTTATGCCGAAGATCCCGACAACAACTTCATGCCCAGCCCGGGACTGATCAAACACATTACCGAACCACTGGGTCTGGGAGTGCGAACCGACGGATACGTATATGAGGGTTATGAAATTCCCATTTATTACGATCCCATGATTTCAAAGCTCATCGTTTGGGCTCAAACACGCGATGAAGCCATTCAACGTATGAAGCGGGCGTTGTACGAATACAAAATTACCGGAGTAAAAACGTCCATTCCTTTCCTTGAAAGAATCATGGATACGCCCGACTTTGTAAGTGGCAATTACGACACCCATTTTATTGCCAACAATGAGGAAATGCTGATGCAACGAAACGACTGCAATCAGGAATGCGAGGACATGGCCATTTTTGTTGCCTATCTCGATTACCTCGATAAACTGAAGTCGAATGCAACGAATTCTGTATCAGGCAATGGAGACACTTCTTCCTCATGGAAGGAATACAGCAAACGTCAAAATGTAATCCGAATTTAAAATCACAACATGCCTTTTGAAATAAAAATTAAGGACAGAACGGCAAAAGTCGAAATTCTGGAACAAAACGATACGATCTATAAGGTGAAAATCGGCGATCGTATCTATGGGCTCGATGTTACCAAGGTTGAGAATGGGGTTTACTCCGTCATCAACAATGGAAAATCGATCAATATGGAAATGATTGAAGGTGCTACGCCCAATCAGTACATTGTAAATACCCGAAGCAACGAGTACCAGATTGAAATCATCGATGCCAAGGCACGATACAGGGCTGCTGCCAAAGGTGAACTGGATGGCGGAGAGGCAATTATTTCATCGCCCATGCCGGGCAAAATTGTTCGCATACCCATTGCCCTGGGAGATAAGGTTGCCAAAGGTGATACCGTCATTATTGTATCGGCCATGAAAATGGAAAGCGAGTACAAAAGCCCGGTCGATGGGATTGTTTCAAGTATTTTAGTGAAAGAAAACGATACGGTTCAGGGGAATCAGCCCTTGCTGGAAATTGAACCGGCCATTGAAAATTAAAATTCAAAACATGCAAAGCACACAGGAAAAATACGAGCTGTTCGAAAAAAAGAAAAAAGAAGCCGAAGCCGGCGGTGGGGAAGCCCGCATCGCCAAATACAAAAAAACAGGCAGATTAACCGCCCGCGAACGAATCAATATGTTCTTTGATCAGGGAACCTTCAATGAATTCGACCGGATGGTCACCCACCGATGTAACAACTTTGGGATGGAAGAGCAAGTCATCCCCGGCGACGGCGTTGTAGCCGGTTATGGTAAAGTCGATGGCCGGCTGGTTTTTGCCTATGCCCAGGATTTCACCGTATTTGGCGGTTCGCTCAGCCGCACCAATGCCGACAAAATCATAAAAGTGATGAAACAGGCCATGAAAATGGGTGCACCGGTTATTGGTCTTAACGATTCGGGAGGAGCCCGTATTCAGGAGGGTGTTATGAGTCTGGCCGGCTATGGCGACATCTTTCAGCTCAACGTAAAGGCATCGGGAGTAGTCCCACAAATTTCGGCCATCATGGGGCCTTGTGCAGGAGGAGCTGTTTACTCTCCGGCCATTACCGATTTCATCTTCATGGTTAAAGATACCAGCTACATGTTTGTTACCGGCCCCGACGTGATTAAAACGGTGACACACGAAGAAGTGAGCAAGGAAGAACTGGGCGGCCCCATGACCCACAATTCGAAGAGTGGAGTTGCACACTTCATGGGCAACGACGACGAACATACCCTGATGATGATCAGGGAGTTGCTGAGCTTCCTTCCTTCAAACAACCTCGACGAAGCACCTCCTGTACCAACGGCCGATCCGTCGGACCGAATGGATGAGGCCCTGCAAACGCTCATCCCCGGCGATCCGAATAAGCCCTACGACATGCACGAGTTGCTGAAATCGATCGCCGACGATCACCACTTCTTTGAAGTGATGCCTCATTACGCTCAAAACATCATTACCGGATATGCCCGTTTGGGTGGACGCTCGGTAGGCATTATTGCCAACCAGCCTGCTCATTTGGCCGGCGTGCTCGATATCAACTCTTCGGTGAAAGCGGCCCGCTTTGTTCGTTTCTGCGACGCTTTCAATATTCCACTGGTAACCTTTGTTGATGTGCCAGGCTTTTTGCCAGGTACTGTTCAGGAGTTTGGCGGAATTATTAAACACGGAGCCAAACTACTTTATGCCTATGCCGAAGCCACTGTTCCTAAAATTACTGTTATTACCCGGAAAGCCTATGGCGGAGCCTACGATGTAATGGCCAGCAAACACCTGGGAGCCGATGTGAATTTTGCCTATCCATCGGCCGAAATTGCGGTAATGGGACCAGCCGGTGCAGTAAACATCATTTTCAGAAACGAAAAGGATGATGCCGCCCGTGCCCAACGGGTCGACGATTATCGCGAAAACTTTGCCAATCCATACAAAGCAGCTGAGCTGGGTTACCTCGATGAGATCATTTATCCGCGCGACACCCGAAAAAAACTCATTGCTGCCCTGGATATGACCCGCAACAAGCGCGACGACAATCCGCCCAAGAAACACGGCAACATTCCTTTATAAAAAACATAATCCTGGTTCGGCTTCTTTTAAAAGACAGGCGAACCAGGATTGTTTCTTAATCGCTTAGCTACTATCGCTACTGTTCAGAAATTTACTTTACGAACATTTTATTTGCACATTACCTGAGTTTTGACCGATCGACATAGCCATTCAGGCTACACGACTTCAGGTTTTTAAGCAACTCAGCTACTGTACGGGCATTCAAACGGGCACCGCGTTCATTGGTATGGGTATGATCGCCGGGAAAGAACTGCTGTACTGCATCATGACCCATCGCTTCATATTTAAGCGCCACCGTGTTGTGCAGGTCGAGGAAAAAAGCACCTGCCTCACCAGCTGCTTCACGCGCCCAGCCTGCATAGTTGTCGTTTTCACGTTTTACTGTTCCATCAATCCAGATGTTGCGGGGAATTTGTGACAGAATAACTACTTCAACCCCCTTTGCCTGCGCCTTCTCAGTAAACATTTTCAGATACCATCCATAGGTATGAACGGTTTCGGGCTGACCATCGTCGGTACGAATAATTTCTTCCGCTTCATCACCAATACCTTTTAAAGAGCCTCTGAATTTTGGTTTATTCAGATTCCCGCTTTCATTGTGACCAAACTGAATCAACAGGTAATCCCCCTTTTCAAGTTGATCCAATACTTCATTCCATAAACCTTCGTAGGTATAGCTGCGTGTACTGCGACCTCCACGGGCCTTATTAATAATTTCGACCCGGGTGGTATCGAAAAAATGAGGCAATTCACGTCCCCAGCCTATGATGCTGTCTTTACCATTGGCTACTGTTGAATCGCCAATCAGAAATACCTTCTTTTTCACCGGAAAATTGATTTCAGGCGCTTCGTAAAGGTAGCTTACCAAGCGATGATCAAGTTCTTTCAGACCTTCAACTACTTTCGAAGCAGCCACAATGGCTCCTTTTGCAGTAGTATGCGTATGATCATGTTGAAAAAACAACTGACCTGTTACCTGCTCTTCTCCGAGCACTTCCATGGCTGCAGCCAGTTTTTCATTCAAATCAATAAAAGGAATGCTTTCGCTTTCGGCCACTTCACGCGCCCATCCGCCGTAGCTGTTATCATTACGCGGTACCTTGCCGTTTTCCCATTTATTGCGCGGAATGGGTGCTATAATGACTGGCCGGGCTCCTTTGCTTTTCACTTCCTGAATGAATTGGCGCATGTACCAGCCGTAGCTGTGAACCACCTCATGTTCTCCGGTCAGCAGGTTGACTATCGCTTCACTTTCATCACCCACCCCTTTAATGGTTCCGCGAGCCCGAAGTGAATCGTTTAAGGCTCCCGAATCGTTGTGTCCAAACTGCATCAACACATAATCGCCTGGCTGCAGCTTTTCGAGCACCTCGTTCCAGAGGCCCAGTGAACGGTAGGTTCGACTGCTCGTACCGCCACGTGCATGATTCTTTACATCGATTTTTGTAGTGTCAAAATACTGAACAAGTGGATCGCCCCAGCCCCAAAGGCCGCCGGAACCATCACCACGTCCGTTTTTAACAGTTGAATCGCCAATCAGATAAAGTGTTGGTTTTTGCTGCTCCTTACTAACACAGCTACCAGCCAGTAAAGCCAGTAAAACGAAAAGTACAATGCGGTTCATGTTTTCTATTTTCAGAATAAATGTTAATTCCCAAAAATAAGTGATTGCACACGAAGGAACAAACCTTTCCAACCAGTTAAAGAATCAAAGCTGAAGGAAAACTGTTGATGAAATTCGATCGTTGACCAGGCAACAGGGGCTTGTACTAATATTTCCAGCGATTGGCCAGCGCAACCAGCGAGAGCATTACCGGTACCTCGACCAGAACGCCTACTACCGTAACCAGGGCTGCCGGCGATTGCAAGCCAAAAAGCGCAATAGCAACAGCCACAGCCAGTTCGAAGAAATTGCTGGCACCAATCATGGCCGCCGGAGAGCAAATTGCATGCGGTAGCTTTAACTTGCGCCCGCCAAACCATGTAATGAAAAAAATGAAATAGGTTTGTAGCACCAGCGGAACGGCAATCAGCAAAATAATCAGCGGATTGTCGGTGATGATGTCGCCCTGAAAAGCAAAGAGCAAAATCAGGGTCAGTAACAAAGCAATGATCGAAACCGGCTTGAAACGGGGAAGAAAGCTTTCTTTGAACCAGCTTTCACCTTTTCGCCTGATCAGTATCTTGTGGGTCAGATAGCCGGCAAACAAGGGTACCACCACAAACACCACCACGCTGGCCACCAGAGTGTCGTAAGGAATGACCACATTGGTAATTCCAAGCAACAAGCCAACAATCGGAACAAAAGCGACCAGAATTATCAGGTCGTTCACCGATACCTGCACCAGCGTGTAATTGGGATCACCATTGCTAAGATAGCTCCACACAAACACCATGGCCGTACATGGTGCTGCCCCCAGCAAAATGGCACCGGCTATGTATTCGCCGGCCAGCTCGGGCTGAATAAAAGCAGCATAAATTTTTGTAAAGAAAATCCAGGCAAAAAAGGCCATGGTGAATGGTTTGATTAACCAGTTAACAACCAGTGTCAATACGAGTCCTTTGGGCTGCCTGCCCACCTTTCGAATGCTCGAGAAATCGACCTGAAGCATCATGGGATAAATCATCAGCCAAACCAGAATCGCCACAGGTATATTTACCTTGTATAGCTCGAGTTTACTTAAAAACTGAACACTTTCGCCTGCTGTATTTCCTATTAAAATACCGGCACCAATACACAGGGCAACCCACAGCGAAAGGTATTTTTCAAAAAATCCGATTCTCTTATTTTCTTTTGCCATTTGCGATTTGTTAAAACGACGAAAAGCCTTGTTGTTTGTTTATAAATGAACTTTTTTACTTCGATGCAGCCAGGGTAATACTATAGATTCCCGCCTTGCTTTTCCTGAATTCTTTCACTTCTTCCGATGAAAGATATTCCAGCAACAGCTCGTCGGGCAATACTATTTCGCGTAGTTTGTGCTCTTTGAGATCAGAGAAAGCATTTGTTCTGACTATTTCAAGGTAAGCATCCTTTGCAATGGCCCCCGAAACACAACCTGCATACAAGGTAGCAGCCTGTTTCAATGCTTCAGGCAGTTCTCCATCGAGCACCACATCTGAAATACAAAAATGACCTCCGGGTTTTAGCACCCGAAAGATTTCAGCCATCGCCTTATTTTTGTCGGGTACCAGATTTAGTACGCAATTACTGACCACCACGTCAAAACGACTGGCTTCAAATGGCATCTCTTCGATATCGCCCTGAACAAATTCCACATTGCTGTAGCCCATTTTCAGGTTGTTGGCTCTTGCCTTTTCGATCATCGAAGTAGTAAAATCGATGCCGGTAACCGACCCGCTTTCGCCCACCAGTGCGCGTGCAACAAACACGTCGTTGCCTGCTCCACTGCCCAAATCGAGTACATGATCACCCTTTGCAATTCCGGCATATTCGGTAGGGATTCCACATCCCAACCCAAAGTCGGCGTCAGCTACATGTCCTTCCACATTCTGATATTCATCACCAATCATACTCAGGCCCTGATCGCCACAACAGGCTGAACCTCCACAACAAGCAGCAGAATCGGCACCAGTTGTTCTGGCCACCTGATCGTATTTTTCCCTGACAATTAATTTTAAATCGGACGGATTCATAGCTGCGGCTTAATTTGTTCGGTGTAAAGACGATGAAATGCTTCCTTAATCTCATCACGCACCCTGATGAATTCACTCCATATGAACTCGTCGGTCCCGGTAGCATGCGAGGGATCGTCGAAGCCAATGTGCAAACGATGTTTCACTTTTCCCAGAAAAGCAGGGCAGTTTTCGTTGGCACCACCACAAACGGTAATTACAAAATCCCACTCCTGGTCGAGATACATTTCAACCGAATCGGATGTGTGCCGACTGATGTCGATGCCAATTTCCATCATTGCTTTCACTGCCTTTGCATTGAGCTGTCCCGACGCTTCGGTACCTGCCGAGGCTACCTCAATCCGCTCGTCGAATGACTGAAGAAAACCGTGAGCCATCTGACTGCGGCAACTGTTACCGGTACATAAAATAAGTACTTTCATGTTGTTTTCAATTTAGAGATTATTTACAATGGACATTATTGGTCTCACAACTGATGTCACTGTTATTAATGGGTGAAAAGAAGCGCTCCATCTTTTCAATATAACTGGAAATTGACGAGGAACACAAGCAGTAATTCACCCTGGTTCCTTCAATTTCGCCATGTATGAGCCCAATTTTTTTTAACTCGCTAAGATGCTGTGAAACAGTAGTCCTGCTTAAGGGCAGCTGATCCGAAATATCACCCGAAATGCAGGTTTTACTTTCGGCCAGAAATTTCAAAATGGCCAGACGCGCAGGATGCGAAAGCACTTTGGCAAACAGTGCAAGGTCCTGCAATTCATTATCGAATACTTCTTTCTTTATCATGGCACAATGTTTAATGTCGCAAACATACGTCATTTATATTTCTTATGAATAAATTTTGTGTTAAGTTTTATAAAAAAATCAGCGCAGTTGAGTTCCCAATTTGAAGAAAAAGGTTGATCCCAGGTTCTCGGTGCTTTCAACCCATATTTTTCCATTATGCCTTTCGGCTATTTCCCTGCACAGCTGAAGTCCCAATCCACTGCTTGCCTCCCCATCGGTTCCCCTTCGACTGTTTTTACTATCAAAGGTAAAAAGAGTATCAACCATTTGCTGCTCCATTCCGATGCCTGTATCATGAATTGCAAAAAGTACTGAACCATCACTTTCATGCTTATGCGTAAGTTTGATTGATCCATTGGCCGGAGTGAACTTGATTGCATTGCCCACCAGGTTCCTGAAAAGCATTTGAAACATCCGTTCATCTGCTACAATTTTTAAGCGATCGTCAATTTCGTTATTCAGTTGAATATTTTTTGCTTTGGCATAGTCCTTCAGACTGGAAATTGTAGGATTCATCACATCGCCAAAAGCAAATTCAAGCGGGGCAAAGATGCTCGTTCCCCTCGAAAAACCTGACCATTCGAGCAGGTTCTCCAACAAATTGCTGGTCGAGATGGCCGTTTTTTCAAGGCTGCTTGCTATTTGTTTATATTGTTCCGAAGGTAGTTTTTGATTCTTATCGGCCAGCAAACTACTTAAATTCAATACAGATGCAAACGGACCACGTAAATCGTGTGCAAGAATGGCAAAAAAGCGGTCTTTTTCTGCATTCATCTTTTTTAGCTCAGCCGACTGCTCACTTACTTCGCCATACAAACGCTGATTGATAATGATGATCAGTATAAAATTCCATAATATACCAAAAACCGCCGGTGTCAGATAGGTAATAACCTGTACGGTTCCATTCTCAAAAATTGAAGCTATACTATTGAATTTAAGATGGTACAAAAAACGAAATGTAAAAATAAGTGCATTTAGAAAAAAGATCAACGACAAAACAATGGCTGGTCGTTTAAAATTGGCTGTGTGAAATCGCAGGAACACCCACCCCATAAGCGAATAGAATATAGCAGCCACCAATGAAAACAAAATGACCCGGCAATTGAGATTCTCGTTAATCAGGGTGAAATATACAATCGAAAGAAGAAAAAGTACATAGATTAACCATAAGATATTTTGATTAAAATGAGCCTTCAGAAATCTTATCGAACCCAAAAACATCAAAAGCAGCCCGCCAATTAACAATACATTGCTCAGGAGGATGGAAAACAACTCCCATTCGGGAAGCGACCTCAGATACAATACAAATAAACCCAGCGACAACAATACAATTCCCAGGGTCCATTCTTTCAAGCCCCCGTAACGTTTATGTTCTGCTGATAAGAAGTAGAGGAAGACGGCCTGAAAAAACAAAGCAAGCCCCGACACAAACATTAAAGAAAGAATATCCAACTCCATATACCAAACAATCCGATTTACGATCCAAAATTTGACCGGCCAATATAATAAAAATCACTTTTTAGTATTAACAGCAAAAATGTAAGATTGATTGAGGGCTCGAAGATTTTTGATTAAAATAGCAGTGATCCTGACTGAAAAATCAGGAAGCCATTCAGTGCAAAGCGCACGATACGCGCCAGGCTAAACAGGGAATATTTCCGGTATTGGTATTCCATAGCACCCATTACCAGTGAGATGGTAGCCCAGGGAAGTGGCGTAAGCGCAGAGATAATGATGATTAAACCACCAAATTTATTTACAATGGGCAGGTATTTTGTCATAAAAGGCTTTTTCTTCACCCTTTTGCCCAAAATATGAGCGAGTGATCGGCCGCCCCAAAAAGCCAGGTGCCCGGCTCCCATCGAAACCGCTGCAAAAAATACAATATTGAGAATATAACTGCCCGTATCGCCCGCTTTGATGGCCCAGAACATAAATATTTCAGGAGGAAGCAGGCCAAAAAACACTTCTGAAGCGACGTAAATAAGGTGAATGATCAGACTATTACCATAGAATTTCTCAATCCAATATTCCGGATCGTGGTCAAAATACAATTCTTTAAATAATACGATCAATGCAAACAACACAAGCAGTGACAGGAGTGCCTGCAATGCGTATTTTAAGACAAAATTTTTCCTTTCACTCATCCTGAACAACTTTCCCATCCCCAAATTTTTAATTTCGAAAAACCTCACAAAATTAACGTTTTAGCTACATCAACCGGTACAAGTCAGGTTAAATGATGGTTATTTTAGCTGACAGGAAACACGAAAGCATGCCATCTTCCATTTTCGTCAACAGCAACTTACCGTCTTGCGATCTGATATAAAACATCGTGTCCGAAAACTTATTATTTAGTAGAAAAACCACTAAATTCAGCGCCTTTAGCAAGTTTAAAGAAAGAATTAGAATGAAGGCATACTGCAAACTTTGTCATTACGATGGTCCTTTCGAACAAATCAACGACCGGTTGAATCGTACCTTACACAAATGCCCCCATTGTAAGCTGGTATTTGCCAAAAGAGATTATTTGCCCCGTCAAACAGACGAGAAAGCACGTTATAAAGAACACAACAACAGCATCGAAGACAAGGGCTATGTCCGATTTCTAATGCAGGCAATTCATCCTGCATTGGCCTATCTTTTACCTGAAAGCAAAGGGTTGGACTATGGTTGCGGGCCGGTTCCCGTTTTAAGTCAGCTCTTGAATAAAAAGGGACTCGCCTGCATGAATTTTGATCCGTTTTTCTTCCCCGAGCTGTCCGAAGGCCCCTTCGATTATCTGTTTGCCACCGAATGCTTTGAGCATTTTTTTGAACCTGAAAAGGAAATGCAGCAAATAAGCAAACTGCTCAACCCGGGGGGATTACTCATTGTAATGACTGATTTCTGGAGCGAAAAGGTGGATTTCAGTAAGTGGTATTATTCCCGCGATCGAACGCACGTATCCTTTTATAGTGAACACACTTTTGATTGGATGGCAAAAAATTTTGGCTTTGAAATTGTTTTTTCCGATCATCAGCGGGTAATTATTCTCAGGAAAAAATCTGGTTCGAATTCCAATTCTTTTTAGAAAAAGATGCCTTGTTGAATCAACTGCAACAAAAGGAAGCAATCTGAATTTTTTTCAACGTTTCAAGCACGATGCACACAACCTGATCTCGGGTCTTAGTTTCAAACGCTCAAAAGGAAGTTCCTGATGGCACGAAGCACAGGAACCAAAATCAGGATCATTACTCATTCGCTGTGCCATTGCCAGCTGATCGAGCCGGTTTTCCATATTACTAATACTGGCTTTTACAATACTGTTGTTGTTAATGGCATCCATGCGCGAAACACGGCCAATGGCATCGTCGGGTGTTACCGAACCGCTTAGTTCCTTTAAATCTTCAACTTTCTTTTTAAGTTTTTCCTGCTCGGACTGAATGATTTCGATTAAAAGCTTGCGTTCTTCTTTGGTCATAATTTTTTGCTAAAGGTCAAATATAATGATTATTTGCCGGCAGTTTGATGTCAATTTAATATCAAATTTTAAGTTTGTGCCCTCACTTAATTGGCAACTCAACAAGATCGGTCTACTTTTGCGCCCGCCTTAAATAACTAACCTATTGGTACCAGCAACTATGCTGGTGAAAATCACAGGAACATTTATAAACAAAGGTCGATGCCACGAATTGCAACGACAGGAATAACTATTGATTTAAAATTATAGCATGAGAAAAATCTTTAATCTGTTCGATTTAAGACAAAAAGTAGATTACAAAACTGAAATTCTTTCGGGTTTAACCGTAGCACTGGCCTTAATCCCCGAAGCAATTGCCTTTGCCCTGATAGCCGGCCTGTCGCCACTAACCGGTCTTTATGCTGCATTTGTTGTTGGGCTGGTTACTTCCATTCTGGGAGGACGCCCGGGTATGATTTCAGGAGCTACCGGAGCAGTGGCCGTGGTAATCGCTTCTCTGGCCCTTAGCCATGGTCCGGAATACATTTTTGCTACCGTGATTCTGGCCGGAGTTATTCAAATGCTGGCCGGAATACTTAAGCTGGGTAAATTCATGCGCCTGGTACCGCACCCGGTAATCTTTGGTTTTGTCAACGGACTGGCAATCATTATCTTCATGGCACAACTCGAACAGTTTAAAGATTCATCAGGAAACTGGCTGAGTGGAACACCACTCTACCTATTGCTCGGACTGGTGTTGCTCACCATGCTCATCATTTGGGGACTGCCCAAACTAACCAAGGCGGTACCGGCTTCACTTACTGCCATACTTGTTATTTTTGGACTGGTTACCGTTTTTAATATCGACACCAAAACAGTGGGAGATCTGGCTTCGATTAAAGGCGGCTTTCCTCCTTTTCACATTCCCAAAGTACCTTTTACCATCGATTCGATTGTTACCATTTTCCCCTATGCCGTAATCATGGCAGGTGTAGGACTGATCGAAAGCCTGCTTACTTTAAATATTGTGGATGAAATTACCGAAACCCGTGGTCGCGGCAACAAGGAAGCCGTGGCCCAGGGAACTGCCAATATTCTATCCGGTTTGTTTTCGGGAATGGGAGGCTGTGCCATGATCGGACAAAGCCTGATCAACATCTCATCGGGAGCACGGGCCCGCTTATCGGGCATTGTTGCAGCAGTAATGCTGTTAGTTTTCATCATGTTTGGTGCCGGATTGATTGAAAAACTCCCCATGGCAGCACTTACCGGACTGATGATTATGGTGGCCATTGGAACCTTTGAGTGGGCCAGCCTGCGTACTTTTAACCGCATGCCCAAATCCGACATTTTTGTGATGGTAATGGTGACCCTGGTTACCGTATTTCTGCACAACCTTGCTCTGGCCGTACTTATAGGGGTAATTATTGCAGCCCTGGTATTTGCCTGGGACAATGCCAAGCGCATCAGGGCCAGAAAATATGTCGATGAAAAGGGGGTAAAGCATTACGAAATTTACGGGCCGCTCTTTTTTGGCTCCACGGCAGTTTTCAACGAAAAGTTCGATGTGTTAAACGATCCCGATGAGGTCATCATCGATTTTGCCGAAAGCCGGATTGCCGACATGTCGGGCATCGAAGCACTGAATAAACTCACCGAGCGCTACAACAAAGTTGGTAAAAAGTTGCACCTGCGCCACCTGAGTGCCGACTGCCGTCAGCTCCTCCACAATGCCAATGCCATCATCGATGTGAATATCATTGAAGACCCAACCTACAAGGTGGCGGTGAACAAGATAAAATAAGTTGCTTTACATCAGAATATTATAAGGGATCTGTCTTCAGCATCCCTTATTTTTAAGGTGAAAACTTCCGCTGGCAAATGAACAGCCTCCACCGCATAAACAACAGCTTTTCATAGCATATTTTCACTACTCATTTTACTGTTGAAGTTCCTGCCCAAAAAATGTCAAGTGATTTTTAAAAAAAGACTTGACATTAAATTTTAAACACTTGATGTTTTCCCAGAGCATTGAATTAACGAACTACGGCCTGATCTTTTCAAACAAGCCCATCAGTTTTGCCCGGTAGATTTCGCGAATTTCGGCTTCGTGCTCACCGATGGGTTTTACGGGAATCAGATCGGTGAGCTCCGTGTAATTCAGCTCGCTTTGAAACATCAGATTGATGGAGCCTTCGAGGGTTTTCACAAGGGCTTCGGAGCTTTCGTGCGGTGTGAGGCCCATTTGCGATCCAAGGCGAAGCATTTCGTCCCACTGAAACCAGAAATAGGTAGGCAGCATGGCCGAAACCAGCGCATAGGCTTCAAGCTGGTTTTCCTTCACTTCAAAAACACTTCCCAAATTCGACAACAAGCCCATCAGGTCGGCCTTTTCGGAGGAATCGAAACCGGAAGCAAAGGCTATAGGGTTGAATCCTTCGTTAATGTACGATGTGGCGTTGGGAATCATGCGTGCAATGTTTTTACACTTTAGTTTCGACTGAATTTTCCCGATCGAAATTTTAGGCGCCAGCGAAATTACACTAGCTTCGTCTGAAACCAGGGTTTCAATTTTTTCAAGCATTTCCATTATTGCCGGCGGATGCAGTGCCATGAAGACCATGCTTTGGCTGGCTGCCTCTTCGAGCGTGACCACCTGTACCGACGGAAACTGCTTTTTCAGTTTTTCAAGTACTTCAGTATCGATATCGTAAACCAATACCTTTTCAAAAGTTCTGTTTTTATTGGCTAAGGCCTGAAGAATAATTCGGGTTATCCGGCCTCCGCCAATGAAGCTTAATGCGGTTGTTTTCATAGTTAATAGTTTTAAAAATTCAGATGATGGCTAAGACTAAGGTTAAGGTTGAGATTAAGTATTGTTTTTGATTTTTCTTCACTATTAAAACAAAGATCCGTAGGTCATTCCCGAAATGGTGGCCATAATTATCACCAGCAACACATAAACAGCCGTTTTCTGATTTCCCAACACACCGCGTATAACCAGCATGTTGGGCAGCGAAAGCGATGGTCCGGCCAACAAGAGGGCCAAAGCGGGTCCCTTTCCCATGCCCGAAGCAATCAGTCCCTGCAAAATGGGGACTTCGGTGAGGGTCGCGAAGTACATAAAGGCCCCCACGATGGAAGCAAAGAAGTTGGAGAAAACTGAATTTCCGCCAACCAATGTTGTAATCCATTCATTGGGAATCACCCCGGCAATACTCACATCGTCGTGGTTCGATCCGAGCAAAAAGCCTGCAGTTACCACACCAATGGCCAACATGGGCATAATTTGCTTTGTAAAGTCCCAGGCCGAAAGGGTCCATTCCTTGTTGTCAGAATCCCTTTTGTCGTAAAGTGTTATCACGCTCAGTGCAGCAATGGCCACCAATACAGGAAGTAAAGGACTTAACTTTGGATTTGGGATGAACGCAGTGGCCAGCAGCGCCGAGGCAACAGTGGCTAAAACAGCTCCCAATACCCACTGCCACTTAATTTTCAAAATAAAAATGAGCGACCAGGCCAGAAACAAAGCAAAGAATCCGGTAATGTACCATTTGTAAGCCCAGATGTAAAACCAGGCACTGCTGGTATCGCCTTCGCCGGGAGCACCCCAGTTGGCAAAAACAAGAATTAAAACCAGGGTGAAAAAATGAAACGAAGTTTTCCACATGGGCCGTTTTTCCGGCTCGGGAACAATGTTCATCTGCTCTTCTTTTTTCACCTTTTCTTCTTTGCGGTAAATGATCGACATGGCCGAACCAATCACGATGCTAAACACCACCGCGCCAATGGTACGGGCAAGCCCCATCTCGAATCCCAGAATGCGGGCGGTTAGTATGATGGCCAGAATATTAATGGCCGGCCCCGAATACAAAAAAGCGATGGCAGGGCCTAAACCGGCACCGCGCTTATAAATACTCGAAAACAAGGGCAAAATGGTACAGGAGCACACGGCCAGTATCGTTCCCGAAACAGAAGCCACGGTATAAGCCAGCCACTTTTTGGCATTGGCCCCAAAATATTTAAGCACCGAACCCTGACTCACGAAAATGGCAATCACCCCTGCGATGAAAAAAGCCGGAAGCAGACACAATACCACATGCTCACGTGCATACCATTTTACCAAATCGAAGGTCGCTGCTATGGCCGTATTGAAACGGGCACTCTCGATGGGCATAAAGAAGGCGGCCCCAAACACCAGGGCGATCCAGAGCAGAATTTTAATTTCTTTCTTAGTTTCCATAATAAAGGATCATGTTCTATCATTCGTTATTCGTAGAAATACGAATAATCTGATTAAAAAAATTTGAAAAAAGGATGTCGGCTATTTCAAAAGTGCCCTGTTGATTTGAGCGTTCAATTCACCGTTTTAATGCTTACAGGAAAAAGATCACCACAAAGTAGATCCCCACGCCAATAAACAGCAGGGCCACCACACGTCGAAACCACAATTCGAAAGCTTTTAGTTTGTTATAGATGCCGCCAATTGATCCCACCGAGAAGGCAATGAACCAGGCAAACAAAACCACCGGAATTCCTGTTGCCAGGGCAAATACCACGGGCAGATACAAACCCGATGCACTGCCAATGGTCATTGGAATCAGCATGCCAAAATAGAGCACTCCGCTGTAGGGGCAAAAGGCCAGGGCAAAAACAATTCCAAGCAACAGGGCTCCCCAATAACCCCTTCGTGAACGATTTTCCATTTTTTCGGCCAATGAGCCCATGCCCGGAATTTTGATCCGCTTGAACACACCCAGCATAAACAAGCCTATAATTATCATCAAGGGACCCAACAGTTTTTCCCCCCAGCCTGAAAAGAAGCTCTGAAGATGAAACTGTTCAGCACCGAAGAAGAACAGCAAGCCAATGGTGGTATACGAAATGGCACGACCCAGGGTATAGATCAGTCCGTTGTAGAACACCCTTTGCCGGCTTTCAATGTCTTTACTGATAAAGCCAATGGCCGTAATGTTGGTAGCCAGCGGGCAGGGACTGATGGCAGTCATCAGTCCCAGCACGAAAGCCGACAGGAGTGGCCACTGTGAGTTTTCAAAGAAATTTTGTAAAACTTCCATTGGCTACTACATCGATTGGATGGTTTCCTTTAACTTTTCGTTGAATTTCTCCGGACTTGTACGTGCATACATAAAGGCATCGTTGGTCAGATTGACCACCTTATCGCCCTTAATGACCAGCAGGGTTTGACCATTGATTTTGTATTTCTTAATCAAGGGGTTTTTCTTATCCTCTTCACGATTAATCGACTGGAAAGGCACCTTGTCGCTGTATGCTTCCTTCAATGTTTTCACTGTCTCGTCCTCAACTGCCTGGCAGGTGGCACAACGCCTGGTGGCATGAAAGTACAGCACCTGAACATCGGCAACATCAGCATGCTGGGCCAGCGCAGTTTCTTCGGCACAGGCAGTGGCACAATTAACGGTTGCTGCTGCACTGCTGCAACACTGGGCATTCACCTGAGTGATGGCCATTAACAGCATTGCGCTTACGATTAAAATAGTTTTCATCATGGTAACTGGTTTATTTGCTTATTAAAGATTTTATTTCGTCAACTGAGGGAACACGTCCTTTTAGCACAACTTTTCCATTAACTACCAGTGCGGGCGTCGACATTACACCATAATTCATAATTTCAACAATGTCTTCGACTTTTGATACGGTGGCATCAATTCCTGTTTGGGATACTGCATCGAGGGTTGCTTTCTCGAGTGACTTGCACTTGGGGCAACCAGTACCCAAAACTTTGATCTCCATTCCTGCTGGCTTTAAATTTTGTATATCCATGTATTTTTTTTTAGATGATTCCCAATAATTTACAAATTAGCTGAAAACAGATGATTGAACAGCGTCCGGGCTTCTTCCCAGTTATTCTTATTCAAACAATACTTAATTTTGGGAGCTTCAATTTCTCCCTGAATTAAACCGGCATCCTTTAATTCCTTCAGGTGCTGCGACAGCGTCGATTTGGCAACCGGAAGTTCGTCGCTCAGGTCGCCACTATAACAACAGCTTTGTTTCGACAGGAGCTGCAATACATATACCCTAACCGGATGGCCGAATGCTTTGGCATAGCGCGCCAGACGCTTTTGGTCTTCACTTATGATTTCTTTCATCTTCATTTCGTAGTTCGTAGAATTGCGAACAAAGGTATTCAATTTTAAAAAATGAGCAAGTGCCGGCTTCGCTTTTTTAGGTGGCGCTATTTCTTCAGAATAAGGATGCGGCTAAAAAAGTGATAAATAGTTTCATCTGGCCAGAAAGTGGCTTTATGCTTCCCAATAAAAGGGTGAAAAAAGAATGAGTACGGTATAAATCTCGAGCCGGCCGGCCAGCATCAGAAAGGTAAGCAGGTTTTTTGCCATATCGGGCAAATGGGCGAAGTTACTTACCGGCCCCACCGAACCGATGCCCGGTCCAATACCTGCCATACAGGTTGCCACTGAACTGGCTGCTGTTTTGGTATCTATTCCCATCAATAAAAGCAGAAAGCTGCCTGCCAGAAAGACCATCAGATAAACAGCAATGAAACCAAGAATCGTGTTGTTCTCGTCGTGCGACAACGAGCGTTTATTAAGTTGAAGCGGCAGAATTGCATGGCGCGAACGCATCAGACTGAAGTGTGACTTAATGTTTTTAAACAACACCAGATGACGAACCATTTTTATGCCTCCTGCCGTAGAACCTGTACTTCCACCCAAAAACATCGCCATAAATAACAAAGAAGAAGCAACAATCGGCCATTGCAGGTAATCGCTTGTAGCAAAGCCTGTGCAGGTTACAATCGACACCACCTGAAAGATGGCATAGCGGAAGGATAATTCGAAATCAAGCTGCATTTGGAAATACAGTACCAGGGTGGTAATGGTCACCAAAACACCCACTGTCTTCAAATAAAACCAGAACTCTTCGTTGGTTTTAATTCTTCGGAATTGTCCTTTGAAAATGAAATAATGCACAATGAAGTTCATTCCTGCAAGCAGCATGAAGAAGGTGATAACATACTGAATATAGGGTGAATAATTGGCAATACTGGTGTTTTTGGGAGAAAAACCACCCGTTGCAACGGTACCGAAGGCATGGCAAACACTTTCGTAAAGGTTCATTCCGCCAATCAACAACATGAGCACCTCGGCAAGCGTTAGCAAAACATAGATGACAAGCAGTCGCTTACCTACCGACCTGATTTTAGGTTTTATTTTATCCTGCAACGACGATTCCATGGTAAACAACTGGTAACCTCCTATTTGAAAAGAAGGCATCACCACAATAACAAGCAGAATGATTCCAATTCCACCAATCCAATGGGTTAAACTGCGCCAAAATAGCACAGACTTTGGAAGGGCTTCAATATCATTCAATATGGAAGATCCGGTGGTTGTAAATCCCGACATCGATTCAAACAGGGCATCGGTAAACGAAGGGATCGACCCCGAGAACAAGTAGGGTAAAGTTCCGGCCAGTGCAATGATCAACCACGAAAAGGTCACTGTAAAATAAGCATCCTTCTTTGTAAATTGCTGACTGCTTTCCCTTCTGATTGTTGGAAGCATAAGAAGCAAACCAAGGACCAAGGCCACTGCCCCCGACAGTAAAAAAGGGCTGGTTGCTTCATGGTATATCAATGCCACCATGGTACAAATGAGCATCGAAACTGCAAGCATAAAAAGGATCCGGCTTAGCAGTTTAATAACGAAATAAAAATTGACAATAAGCTTCACAAACAGCTGTTTTTTATCCTTTAAAAATTGGCAAGCCCACATGAAACGAGCTGCCCTTACCAGGTTCGCTTTCGAACCAAATTCGGCCATTTTGCTTCAATACAAATTCTTTACAAATGGCCAGGCCCAGTCCTGTCCCTTGTTGTTCGGAACCAGGAACCCTGAAAAATTTTTCAAAAACGCGTGGCTGATGTTCAGGCGGAATTCCAATACCCTGATCATTAACTGAAATAATTATCTCGTTGTAGCGGGCATCGACCGACACATCGACCCGCGTATGAGGCGCTGAATACTGTATGGCATTGTTAATCAGATTTACCAGTACCCAGGCAGTTTTGTCACGATCGGCATAAATTTTTGGCCCCCTGGCAGCAGGACCAAAGTGCAGCTCAATCTGCTGAGCGTGTGCCTTGTTGCTAACCGACTGCTCCACTATTTCAAGGAGCTGATCAAGTGAAACGGCCTCGGGATAAAAACGAATATTACCCGATTCAACCTGGGCCAGATCAAGTAACTCCGAGGTAATTGAAAGCATTTTATTGGTTTCGACCCGGAGTGCGTCAACGATGGTTTTTTGTTCGTAGTTCAAAGTACCCACGCGGCTGTCATCGAGCAGTTTCAGATTCAGACGCAGTGAAGCAATGGGTGTTTTCAGTTCGTGCGAAATGGTGGCAATAAAATTGGTTTTGGCTTCATTTTGCTCGAGATAGCGGGTGATATTTTTTAGCACAATCACTTTCCCTACCGGAATTGCATCGTGCTCACCGGTACGGGTAATGTTCACATTGAGTACTTCGCGGGCAAAATAGTCGGCTTCATTGTTAACAACCAGCTTTACCGGCTTAAATTCATGATGATCAAGGGCTTTTCCTTCGATCACATCGTTCACTATTTCGTAAAATACCTGGTTGCCTTTGGCAATTTCGGCGGCATGTTGCCCTAGCAACTCAGCCTCATTCAACGAGATGATCCTGCATGCATAATGGTTAGAGAAAATAATTTCTTTTTTTTCATTTAAGCCGATGATCACATCGTTCATGTTATTGATAATTGTATCGATCCGTTTCTTTTCGAATAACAACTCTGATAGGTTGCTGTGCTCGAATTCGTCCAGTTTGGCCGCCATGGTATTGAACGCAGCAGCCAGTTCTCCCAGCTCGTCGTGCGAATGAAAATCGAGCCGCTTACTGTAATCACGATTGGCAATTTCGGTAATCCCCTGGGTAAGCTGCCTGATGGGCCGGGCAATGTTGCCGGGATAGCGGAACAGAAAAAAGATGGAAATTGCAAAACAGATGGCACCAATGAACGAAAGGATGACAAAGGCCCTGTGAGCTGTGCTTCGCAGCAGTTTGTTCTTGTGACTGATGGCTGTCATGTTCATATCCCACAGGTCGACAATGAGCTTACGGGTTTGCGTATAAACTGGAAGCAACTGATGAAAATAAAGAGCAGGCATTGTTTCTTCTGCTGCCTTGAGCCGATCAAAGGTTAACAGAAACTCATTGTAGGAAGCCTTAATTGCATGCACCACGTCTTTTTCTCCCGTCTCGGTAATGTTGTTTTCAACGGCAAGCAGATGTTCCTGAAACGTGAGTTCATTGGTTTTCCATATACTGTCGATATTCACTGACTCGTCGCCGGCCAATGCCCTCAGTTGCTGATTTTTGATTTCGTCGATCGATTGAAGAAGGTACTTTGTTGATTCAACAGTTTGGTAATTTTCCTTCAACATGGCAGCCGATCTGCTTGATAAGTCATAAATAAAAAAACTGCCAACGCCCCAAATTAAGAGGATCATCAGAAAAAGAAAAGCGAAACCAAGAAGCAATTTATTCTTTAAGCTTAATCGTATCATGGTGCAGATGTTAAAAATGAATAATGCCAAAAGCCATACCACAAGAAAGAAGTTCTCCACCTGATAAGGAAAAACAACTGTAGCACAAGCTCATAAAAGTAGGTCGAAATTGTTTCAAATAAAGTTGGAAGAAAAAAACCTATCAAAACAGAATGCTTATTTTCTGTTTTGATAGGATGTCCGAAGCAGCGAGCTTCTATTTTAACCGGTATTGTTCTATTTTGCGATAAAGGGTAGGAACACCGATACCCAGTCGCGCAGCAGCCTGCGTTTTATTCCCTTTTGTCATTTGCAGTATTTTCTGGATGTGCAGCTTTTCAATTTCATCGAGTTTTTCAACATCACTGCCTTCATTTTCCATTATTGGAAATAGTATTTCACCCGGTAATAATTCGGCACTTAGCTCACGACTGTCGGAAAGAATCACTGCCCGTTCAACAATATTCTTCAATTCCCGGGTATTTCCGGGCCAATCATAGTAAAGCAGATGTTCAATAAACTGCTCACTTACACTGTTGATTCGCTTTTTTGTTTTCAGCGAATAAATCGACAAAAAAGAGTTGACGAGCAGTGGAATATCTTCTTTACGGTTTCGGAGTGAAGGTATGTTGATTCTGAAAACTGAAAGCAAGTAATACAAATCGTTTCTGAAATGACCTTCCTTCACTTCGGAAAGCAAATCGCGGTTGGTAGCACAAATGATTCTGACATTTACTTTCAGTGTTTGAGTATCTCCTATGCGGGTAAACGTTTGTTCTTCGAGCACACGCAGCAATTTGGCCTGTAGTTCGGGATGCATTTCTCCAATTTCATCTAAAAAGAGTGTGCCTTCATTGGCTTCTTCAAACAGGCCCTTTTTCTGGCTGCTTGCTCCTGTAAAGGCTCCCTTTGCATGTCCAAAAATTTCCGACTCAAGCAATTCTTTAGGAAAGGCACTGCAATTCACCGCGATAAAGGGCTTGTTCTTTCGCGGACTGGCATTGTGGATCGACTGGGCAAATAATTCTTTGCCTGTCCCAGTTTCTCCTTCGAGTAAAACAGTTGAATCGGTTGGAGCCACTTTCTGTGCCAGTTCAATGGTTTCTTTCAGTAATTTCGACCGGCCAATAATGCGTTCAAAACTATAGCGGGTTTTCAGCTTGCTCTCCAGCTCCATGATCCTGTACTGCATCCTGGCCTTTTCGATTGCTTTGTCAATGGCTACCAAAATCTGTTCATCCCCATCGCCCTTGGTAAAGTAATCGAAAGCTCCGTTTTTCATGGCATAAACACCATCGTGTATAGTGCCATAGGCTGTCATCATAATCACTTCGCTAAAAGGAAACTGCGACTTGATACTGCTTAAGAGTTCCAAACCATTGATGTCGGGCAATTTTACATCGCAAATAACAAGCAAGATATCGCTGTTCTGCTTGAGCAATTCGAGTCCTTTTCGGGCATTTTCGGCCTGCAGTACATCGTAGCCTTCAAGTTCAAGAATTCGCGACAGTGCTTTTCTTAACTGATTTTCATCGTCGATAACAACTATTTTTCCCTTTTTCATTGCCTGCCGTCTTAAAAATGTATCAAATGTAATGCAGTCGCTGCGTATTGCAAAGACAAACGCCTGCCAAAATCATTCAAACACAAAACGCTTAACTTAGTCAATAATGATCCCTTCGGTGATAAAAGAAAGCCCTTGCTGACTTGAGGTGCCAATCATTACAGCACAAATGTAGGGAGCAGTTACCAACGAGTCGCCGCCCCAATTCACAATGAATTTTGCACCGGCACCTCCCAGGTGTTCCTTGTCTTCGACCACCAGCTCAACCGACTCCATGGGAAGCAATACCAGCGTAGAGTCGAGATAGTTTCGCAGCAATTTTCCAAAGGGGTCGTAATAATCGGCTTCGAAAAGGTAGACGGTATCCTTCCAGCTAATATTCCTGATACTCAGTGTTGCCGTTAACAAAAAGCGGCGGGATGCATCGATGTGATAGATGTCGGAAAACACAGGCACATAGCTGCTGTGGCTGATTTCGACATCGGATGGTGATAAATCGGTGAACGTATATTGATGGCTCGGATAGGTGATGGGCTCGTAAGTGACTGAACGCTCACATGCCCAAAAAAGCAAAAGCAGGATGAAAGATAGAATTGGTCGCATGGTGTTTTCAAATTTACTGTTTCAAGATACAACAATCCACCGCGTTTTACAATCGGTTCATCATGCACAATAACAACAAAGCCATCCGTGTTTTGCGGATGGCTTTGTTTGTATATTGATTAAAACTACTTAGTCGAGCAGTTCTGACAATTTGTTTTTAAGTGCAGCACCACGAAGGTTTTTGGCAATAATTTTACCTTCCTTGTCGAGTAAAACGGTGTGTGGTATTCCTGTCACACCGTAGAGGTTGGCAGTGGCACCGGGCTCATCGCCTTCCATGTCCCAGCCATGTAGCCAGTTCATTTCCATTTCGTCGATGGTACGAAGCCAGGGCTCACGCTCACGGTCGAGCGACACACCAATAATTTCAAAGCCTTTGTCATTGTAGGCATTGTACTGCTCAATTACATTGGGCATTTCGACCATGCAGGGCTGGCACCATGAAGCCCAAAAATCGATCAAAACATATTTCCCACGGAGTGACGAAAGAGAGAATTCCTCGCCATCGGGGCTGGTAAGTGTAAAGTCGGGGGCAACTGCTCCCACGCCAGATACTCTCAGCGCATCGGCACGATCCTGAAGAGCAACAACAAAATCAGACGATTTGATGGGCTCAAATACGTTCAACATCGAATCGAGCTCTTCGAGCTCTGCTTCCTGAAAGAAGTTCATCAGATACACATAAGCTGCTACGGGCGAGTAGCTGTATTCGTTGATAAAGTTACGCGCGTAAAGTTTGGTATTGTCGAGGATGGTTTCATATTCGAACCTTACTGCATCCATTTCCTCACTGTTTCCCGAGGCCTGGGCCTGACGGAAACGCTGTTGCAATTTTCCTTCGTCCTCCGAAAATTTGATTACTTCACTCATGTAAGTATCGAAGACCTCTTGAGCCGAAGACCCGCTTACCACATTGGCCTCAAAACTATCAGGATAAACGGTCATATCTATTTTACCTGCCTCAACAAAAAGCTGGGCAATGTAACGGTTTTGTCCCTCGATACTGAAAAGCCTCAATTCAGGAATTTCAGCATTGCCGGTGAAGGAAAATTGACCTTCGGCCAGCGTTGCAGTATCAACAGGAACCGGATTTCCTTTTTCAAATCCATACATCACCACTGCACCATCGCTTGCGGGTACAATATTTCCATTGAGTGTAAATTGGGTTTTATCGCCACAGGCCCATACAATAAGACCAAGCGAAACAACGAGCATTAATTTCTTCATTTGCGAAAATTTAGTCATCAAAATATTTATTATTATTTGCCGAAGTAGATGTCGAGCAACTCTTTAGCTGCTGCAAATGAACTCATTTTATCGCTCAAAACATCAGATTCGTACGATTTTAACTTCTTTTTTATTTCAGGATGCTGATAAAACGAGCTTCTCAGTTGCTCATTGATGCTTTCATACATCCAGTAACGGGCCTGTTCATTCCTGCGATGATCAAAATAATTATTTTGCTGCACAAATGAAATGTATTCGGTAATTGTGTCCCAGGTTTCAACAATTCCATTTTTCGTTAATGCCGAACAGGTAAGCACTTTAGGCGACCATCCCGAGGGAGAGGGAGGAAAAAGGTGTAAAGCATTACGAAACTGGCTGCGTGCCAGCTCAGCTTTATCAATGTTGTTTCCGTCGGCCTTATTGATTACTATGCCATCGGCCATTTCCATAATTCCGCGCTTAATGCCTTGTAATTCATCACCGGCCCCCGCAATCTGGATCAAAAGGAAAAAATCGACCATTGAATGGACTGCTGTTTCGCTTTGCCCCACTCCTACGGTTTCGATGAAGATGGTATCAAAGCCGGCCGCTTCGCAAAGGATGACTGTTTCGCGTGTTTTACGGGCAACACCACCCAGCGATCCGGCTGAAGGCGAAGGTCGGATGTAGGCATTTGGATCACTGGCCAGCTCTTCCATGCGCGTTTTATCGCCCAGGATACTTCCCTTCGAACGTTCGCTGCTGGGATCGATGGCCAGCACAGCCAGTTTCCCGTTTCGACTGGTAATTTCCTTACCCAGGGCTTCAATAAAAGTGCTTTTTCCGGCACCGGGAACGCCTGTGATACCGATCCTGATTGCTTTGCCGGAATGGGGAAGGCAGCGCATGATGATTTGTTGCGCCAGTTCATTGTGCTCAGGTTTGACACTTTCGATAAGGGTCACTGCCCGGCTTAAAATCATGCGGTTTCCTTCGAGGATGCCTTGAACATAATCATCGACATCCAACTTACGTCTTTTACCAGCCAGGTGACGGCCAACTCCATGAGGATTAATCATGGGGGGTTGTTCGATGCCGGAATTCACCTTTAAGGCCTTGTATTCGTGGTCGTTCTCGATGTGTTTTTGTTTGCTGTTACTCATGATGCCTTTTCTGATGTGCGAAGATACACCTTGAAATGTAAAATGACTGCTTGCAGTTGAATAAATATGTCGGTACCTGACAGCAAAAAGACCGACTGATGCCGGTCTTTTATTTCTTATATTTTCAACTGTCTAGTTTGCTGCCGGGACCTGAACTGTACCCATTACCCTGAGGATGGTAGTTGGGTTTTTAGGATCGTTGGTGGTTATGGTTACCGATTTATTTTGACGACTGCGCTTTCCTCTTGAATTGAAATCAACAGTAAGAGCAATGGTTTGCCCGGGTTTCACCAGACTCTCATTTTTAACGGCAGTACATCCGCAACTTGCACGAACATTGCGGATCAGTAAATCGCTCTCCCCTTTATTGGTGAGTTTGAATTCATGACTTACTGTTTCGCCCTGCGTGATGGTACCAAAATCGAAAACCTTGTTGTCGAAAACCGCTACGGGCGCCTTGGCCAGATCGTTGGCTGAAAGTTTAGAAAAGTTTTCATTCAATGTAACCGAAACGCCTACCGAATAGGTATTTTCCTTTTGATCGTTAATCAGGAGATATACTCTGTCGGAAACATAGCCGTAAGCATTCTTTTTATTGGCATCGTAGGTGATTTTCATTTTGCCTTCGCTGCCTGGCTGCACAACAGATGGTTCAAACTCTACCGAAATGTGTTCTGGTGCACGGTAAACCCCGAACGAAGCCGGCTGATCGGAGGTATTTACGAAATCGAGTACTCCTGATTTTACCTCGTCGACATACATGCTGCCCATTGAGAGGTAGTTGGTCTTCCAGCGCAGGGGCCCCATTACCCTTGGATATTTCTCCTCGAGCGTTTTTTCACGGGGTTCAACTTTTCCTTTGATATTCAAAACTACAACACTGGGTTGCGTATTGGCGTATACGTTCACTGTTTTGGAAAAAGGACCTGGCCGGTTCTTGGGATTGTAGCCTACTTTGATTTCGCCGGTTTTACCCGGCAATACAGGTTCTTTGGTCCATTGCGGTGTGGTACATCCACACGAAGCCCTGACATTGTTGAGCACCAATGGTTGATTTCCAGCATTGGTAAAAGTAAATACAGCTTCTGCAATGCCTCCGTCCTCTTTTATCGATCCGTAGTCGTGAACTGTCTTATCAAATTCCATTTTGGGTTGAGCCCAAAGCAGCGACACAGAAAAAAGCAATACGATGGTAAGAATATGTTTCATAATGTATAAAACTATTTTGTTTATTTCGTCAATAGCACCCTGGAGAAATCAAGCTTACTTTTGCTTGCAAATATGGCCCTGTGTTCAATAGCTGACAAAACGACAAGCAATTAAACATCAGACTAACAACACCTTAAGCACGCACTGGCATTCTCCCCAAAGCTAAGATAATACATGCAAAACTAATAAAATGAATCAATTAAGCTGTTTTGATCTGTACAAATTTTCCTTTTATAACTTCAAATTAACAGATCTTCAACGTTTAGACAATTGACTTTGTTTAAGGTTTAAAGCCATCAGCCTGCAATTAATTTGTATGGAAGCTCCTTCGATTAATACTCATCGCCAAACGAAACCCCCATGTTTCTGCATTTAATCACCAGGGGGTGATCGGGGGTTACCAGGTTCAGGTTACCTGAAACATCGCTCAAAGGAACGGTTGCCAGCTGATTGTTCACAATGGCCACCATCACACCATATTCTTCGCGGGCAATGGTTTCGGCGGCAAAAGCACCGTAGCGGGTAGCCAGAATTCGGTCGTTGGCAGTCGGACTTCCTCCCCTTTGAATATAGCCCAGACGGGTTTCGCGGGCTTCAACACCTGTATAGGTAGTAATGCACTCTACGATGTACGAGGCCGGAGAGTAACCTTCGGGAACTTTAATTCCTTCGGCCACCACCACAATTGAATATGGCTTTTTCTCTTCAAAACGGTCTTCAATTTTTTTACAAACTGAACGTACATTGTATTCAATCTCAGGAATAAGAATTACATCTCCTCCACCTGCTAAGCCGGCATGCAAGGCAATCCATCCGGCATCGTGTCCCATCACTTCGATGACCATGGCACGCTGGTGAGAGTTGGCTGTAGTGTGCAGGCGGTCGATGGCCTCGGTGGCAATTGCCACTGCTGAATCAAAGCCAAAAGTCACATCGGTACCCCATACATCATTGTCGATTGTTTTAGGTATTCCAACCACATTTAGCCCGAGCTCTCCTATTTTGGCAGCCGTTTTCATGGTTCCGTTTCCACCGATACAAATCAAACAATCGAGCCCCAGGTCTTCATAATTCTTCTTAATTAATTCGGGCTTATTAATGTTTCCGTCGTTTTTACTGATCTTGAAGGGTTTTTCACGCGAAGTTCCCAAAATGGTACCTCCCAGGGTTAATATACCCGACAGCTGGCTTTGTTTCAACTCGACAAATTCTTTGTGAATTAAGCCGGTATAGCCCGACACAAAGCCTATTACCTCCATGCCATGTTCCACAATGGCGGTTTTTCCAACTCCTCTGATGGCAGCATTCAATCCCGGACAGTCGCCACCTGCTGTGAGAATACCGATTCTTTTGGCCTTCTTTGTCATACAGAAATTTTTTAGTGAACACACAAAATTACACAATTCACGCTTGGGATCAAATTCTAATTAGCCCTTAGCTAATCGGGATAATAAGCCGATGCAGAAAGCAAGCGCTGCGCATCGTGCAGGGTCATCAGCTCCCTTAAGCCTACATTTTCATTCTTATTCATATAGGAACGGACTATCTGCCAGCCCAGCCAGGCACCTGTTCTACCCGGAGAATCCTGCCCAAACGCATTGGTAAAAGGAGCATCGCCCATAAATTTTCGGAGCACCAGCCGATCGCTGTTGTAAATAAGTTTTTGATCAACGAGATAAGTCCACATGGCGGCTTCATTTTCATCGCACCAATCCAGCTGTTTCCCGGTGTATCCAATCAAGACCGAATCGGGCATATCGGGCAACATGGCTTCGGTGTAATAAAGTAATTTCCCCTGATATAGCATGTTGGAAAGCAAATGATCGACCGAGTCGGAATAAGGATATTCAGTAAGCGCCCAGCCATAAAACAGGTCGGCTACCATCTTCATCGGATACATGTTCAGGGCCTTAAAACGCGGGATACCCAGGTATTCGTAAAAGCGGCAATCGGCTCCCAGGTACTTGTCGAGACTTAGTCCTACAAAATTCTCGGCTACAACAAGCGACTCATTAAAACCCGACACATAGGTGTAAATATCGGGAACCGCTTCTTCAGGGAAATAATAACGATAGTGTCTGAAACCCGAATCAATCCACTTTTCCAATTCGTCTGTGTCCCAAAAACGTTGCAACACCGTATCGGCCACTTCAGCAATAACCGTATCGCCAACAAACCGATTCAGTTCCTGCTCAAACGAGTCCATGCCAACGTGACCAATGCGAAGAATTTTTTCGGTATATAAATCAATAAAATCGCGGTGTTGCGGGTAGCTTTGCAATAGCTGACTCTGAGCCTCAAAGTTTTGCTGAGCAAAAAGCAGGCGATCAAAGCGGTGAATTTCGTAATTCACTTTGATGTCCGAAACCTTTATATCAAGCCGGTTGCGCTTGCAGCCAACCAAAGCCGACAATAAAAGCAATATGATAATGATCCTGTTCATGATACTTGTTTTTCTGTTGTCGTAGTAACGCTGTTTTTTTACTCTCAATTGTGTTACAAAGGTAGAAATCGGGAATTAAAAAGGAGCTGCTTTATTGATTTCATAAAATTCATCCTATTTTTGTGAAGTACAAGTACAAAAAAACTCAAACCATGATGAGACTCACGATCTTGTCAATGCTACTTCTTATCAGCATTGTAAGCACTGGACAGAATTTCAGACTGGGCTTTCAGGCCAGCCCTCATTTCACCTGGATGAATTCAAGCAATGGTACCATTAGCAACAGCGAAACGCGCGCAGGCATTAAATATGGTCTCGAAGCAGATGTGTTTTTAGCCGGTCATCCCCGTTATTCACTTAATACGGGGCTCTTTGTGTCGAATCATTCCTTTAGTGCTGCCTACCATACCGATGAACCCTTTTTCATCAATGATGTCACTTTTGATCAGCCTGTCGAATTGTTTTACAAAACGAACTATCTCGAACTGCCTCTTAACATTAAACTGCGTTCCGATCAGTTTTACCGAATGACCTTTTACGGACAATTCGGACTGACCAACCTGTTCAATTTAAGTGCCTCGGCAAGGTCGAGCGATTCAAAGTTCAGCGGCGAAAACATCAATGAAAATATTAACGACCGGGTAATTGCCCTGTACAGTCTGCACATGCTAATGGGCGGTGGAGTAGAATACGATATCGGCGGAAATACTGCACTCAATTTGGGGATACAATATTCCAACGGACTGACCGACGTAACTGACATCGGCAACCTGAACGAAAAAACGGTATTCAACTCGTTGCGTATTGTTCTGGGAGTTATGTTTTAAAAAACTCCTTTTACTAGTTATAAGGAAACATAAAACAATCAAGACATGCAGGCTGCTTGCCATCATGCTGTTGCATAATCACACAACACTGTTAATATGAAAATCGCACTGGTTCAGCTCAATTATCACATTGGCAATTTTCACCAGAATCGTGAAAAAATAATCTCAAACATTGAAAAATCCAGGGATGCAGGTGCTCATCTGGTTATTTTTTCCGAATTGTCGGTATGTGGCTATTATCCCAACGATTTGCTCGAACGAAAGGAATTTATCCGTTGGACCATCGAATCGATTGACAAGATAGTAGCGGCATGCGATGGAATAGCAGCCATTATCGGTGCTCCAACAATCAACGAGAGTCAGCGTGGTAAAAAATTATACAATTCTGCACTTTTTATTAAAGACCGGAAAATTGAAGCCACAATACATAAAACGCTGCTTCCTACCTACGATATCTTTGACGAATACCGCCATTTTGAACCCAACAAAGATTTTAAACTTGTTGAATTTATGGGTAAGAAACTGGCAATTACCATTTGTGAAGATCTTTGGGACGACCAGCCGACCAACAACAGTTTTGCCAAAAGTAAACTTTACAATACTTCTCCCATCGAAGAACTGAATCGCCTGCAGCCTGATTTGCTGATCAACATTGCCGCTTCCCCGTTCTCATACGATCAGGAAGGAAACCGTAAAGCGATTGTTATCAAAAACGCCCGCGAGTATCAGCTGCCCATCGTTTATGTAAATCAGGTAGGTGCACAAACCGAAATCCTGTTCGACGGAGGTTCGATGCTGATTAACAGTCGTGGTGAGGTAGAACAGGAACTGGCCTATTTCAGGGAAGACTTCAGAATGATTGACATGGAAAAGCTCCCTGAACGACAGGTGCAGGCCAGTGCTTCAAGCATCGAAAAAATACATGAGGCACTGCTTACCGGCATCAATGACTATTTCGGGAAGATGGGTTTTTCATCAGCAACCCTCGGCCTATCTGGCGGAATCGACTCGGCCGTCGTAGTCGCCCTGGCGGCAAGGGCACTGGGACCGCAAAATGTACGGGTGCTGCTTTTGCCCTCGAAATATTCCTCCGATCACAGCATTACCGATGCAGTGACCCTGGCTGAGAATCTGGGAATTCAATACGAAATTGTAAACATTCAGAACATCGTCGATCAGTTTGAACAGGCAACTGCACCTTTATTCAAAAACCTTCCCCCCGATATTACCGAAGAAAATATTCAGGCACGTACCCGTGGCACCCTGATGATGGCACTCAGCAACAAATTTGGACCTATTCTGCTCAACACATCCAACAAAAGCGAAAGTGCCGTAGGCTATGGAACACTTTATGGCGACATGAACGGTGGACTTTCGGTACTGGGCGACGTGTACAAAACCGATGTTTTCCGTCTGGCCCGTTACATCAACAAAGATGGCGAAGTCATCCCCGAAAACATCATTACCAAAGCACCATCGGCTGAGCTACGCCCCGACCAGAAAGACAGTGATTCATTGCCCGACTACCAAATACTCGACGCCGTATTGTTCAGGTACATCGAAAAAAATCAGTCACCACAGGAAATTATCGAAGAAGGTTACTCCGAAACGTTGGTGCGAAAAATTGTTCGCATGGTTAACCGTACCGAATACAAACGATTCCAATCTCCCCCCATACTGAGAATTTCATCAAAAGCTTTCGGATTTGGAAGAAAAATGCCACTTGTTGCCAGATACGAAGGTTGAAAAAAACAGAAGACACAAAAAAAGTAAGGTCAAGACCAAAATTGAAATAAAAAGTTAACTTTGATGCTGCACAACATAAATTGAAAGAATAGACTTATGTTTAATACTGACTCGAGCATAAACTCGCCTCAGGAACCCAAAAAGTCAATCTTTAAATACCTTACACCAGAAGAAAAGGAAGAACTCGATGATCATTTGAAAAGGATCGTTGTTCATCGGAATGATTTCATTTTTAAAGAAGGGGATAAACCACAGGGATTTATTACACTGGAAGAAGGTAAAGTAAAAATATTCAAAGAAGGCGTTGGGGGTAGAGAACAAATTCTTCGTATGGTAAAGCCTGGTGGCTTTGTTAGTTATCGGGCACTAATTGCTGGCGAAAGACACATCTCGTCGGCAATGGCTATTGAAGATTCAGTGATTTGTGTCATCAATTCAGAACACTTTTTCAATAAGCTGCTCCGAAACAATGCACTTACCATCCGACTCATGACCAAGCTGGCCAAAGAACTGGGCTTTTCAAACTCACGCACTGTAACGCTCACGCAGAAGCATATTCGCGGACGCCTGGCTGAATCAATCATTCTGCTGAAATACAAATACGGCATCGAACCCGACGGTAGTACCATCAATGCCTACCTGTCGCGCGAAGACCTGGCCAACCTATCGAACATGACCACCTCGAATGCCATTCGTACCCTTTCGAGTTTTGTCAACGAAAAAGTAATTGCCATCGACGGACGTAAACTAAAGATCCTCGACCACCATAAACTCGAGAAAATAAGCCGTCTGGGATAAGAAAAAACCTGATTCTTTTTCATTTGCTATTGCTACTTTCAATAATTTGTATCAACTTTGCATTTCAAAGTACTTTATTGAATAACTATGAAAAGCAATTCACAGGCATACGATGACTTAAATGCCATCAGGCAGATGATGGAACGGTCATCTAAATTTCTTTCGCTTAGCGGGCTATCGGGTATTTTTGCAGGCATAAGCGCCCTGGTGGGTGCAGCTTATGTTTACTTTGTTCTGTTGCAGAATACCGGCTTAAGTTACAGTGAGTACATTTACAGTTTAAATCAGTCCGATGCGGGCCAAAGTAAATTACAGCTCATTGCTGTTGCTTTTATCACCCTGATGTTAGCACTCGCAGGTGCTTTTCTTTTCTCCTTGCGCAAAGCAAGAAAAAACAATGTCAAATACAGCAGTAAGTCAACCCGGCAATTATTAATTCATTTACTCATTTCCTTGATTTCGGGTGGTATATTTTGTTTGTTGCTTTTATGGCACAACAACGCACAGCTGCTTGCACCGGCAAGCCTTCTCTTTTATGGATTGGCGCTGGTAAATGCAGGAAAATTCACCTTTGGAGAAATTCATTATCTGGGTATCAGCCAAATCATACTGGGTTTAGCGGCAGGACTGCTGATTCATCAGGCACTGCTTTTATGGATCCTGGGATTTGGGGTATTACACATTGTGTACGGCATGATCATGTATTTTAAGTACGACCGTTAATACAAAAGTTTAACCAATTACACATCAGGCAATTTCATGCAAAATCCGATCGAAAATATCAACAAGGTTTTTGAAAGCAGGGTCCGGCTGGGCATCATGTCGGTATTACTGGTCAATGATGAGGTTGACTTCAACAGCCTGAAAACTTTGCTTGAGCTTACCGACGGAAACCTGGCCAGTCATCTGAAAGCACTCGAAAAAAATGAAATGATCGAAGTAGCGAAACAATTCATCGATCGTAAACCCAATACGACCTACTCGGTAAGCGAAAAAGGAAGAGCTGCCTTTCAGAAACATCTTACAGCTTTAGAACAACTTATCAATAAATAGATTTTTTTTATTCATTTACTTTGTATTTCAAAGTTCTTTTAATTCAAAAAATATGGAAACACACTTTTTTCAAAAATGGCTGACAAGCTACAGCGCAAAAATGATTGTAGTTGCAGTAATGGCTTTGGTTTTACTTATTCCAACCTTCTGGATTCAGGAAATTATCGATGAACGAATCAGCCTGAAACAGCAGGTTGAAAATGAGTTGAAGCAACAATGGAGTGATATGCAACAGGTTTCGGGACCCGTTTTGAATATTCCTGTCAGCACACTGAAAGGATCGAATGAAAACGAAAAACTTACTGCAGCTGTTGCACACTTTCTGCCTGAACTGGTGCAAATGGATGTTGAAATCATTCCCGACATCCGATATCGCGGGATTTACAAAATTCCGGTTTATGAAAGTCAGGTAAGAATCACAGGCTCATTCAAGGCCATCGATTTGGCAAAGCTTGAAAGTGAAACGCATTCGACCAGGCCCGATGAAGCTTACTTTTCATTAGGCATCAGTGATTTGCGGGGCATCAAAGATTCGGTCAGGCTCAAGGTGAACCAGTTGGAAAGCAATATTGAACCCGGGATTCCTGACAACGACCTGTTCAAATCGGGGATTACTTTTCGTTCGGATGCGATTGATCTGAGCCAGGATATTGATTTTGAGATTAAATTTAACCTGAAGGGTTCATCGTGTTTTGCCGTTGAAGCCTTGGGAAAGACAACCAAGGTTTCGATGAATTCGACCTGGGCCGATCCGGGTTTCTATGGTGCTTTTCTTCCCGAAAAAAGAGAAATCAACAGTGATGGCTTTACTGCCAGCTGGGTGGTTACCCATCTCAACCGAAATTTTCCACAGCAATGGATTGGCAAGAAATACAACACCAGCGATTCCAGTTTGGGAGTATCCCTTGTTTTACCAGTCGATCACTATCAAAAAGCCATGCGTTCGGTAAAATATGCGATTCTCTTCATTGCGCTCAACTTCATCGTATTTCTGTTTATTGAAATCAGAAACAGAAAAAGAATACATCCGGTACAATATGCACTGGTTGCCTTTGCATTGTTACTGTTCTACACCTTGCTCACTGCGCTCAGCGAACATGTTGGCTTTAACAGCTCATTCGTCATTTCGGCCATCGCCATTATTTCGCTTGTTTCGTGGTATGCCTTCCATATTTTGGGCAGTATGAAAAAGGCATTGTGGATCAGCGCCCTGCAAGCAGGTCTCTATCTTTTCCTTTTTACCATTTTACAACTACAGCAATACGCCTTGCTGATGGGCAGCATCGGATTGTTTGTGATTCTTGCCCTGATTATGAAAGCATCACAAAAAATAAACTGGTACAACGAAGAAGAATGAAATCGTAAAAAAATGCTGTAAAACAAGCTGGTTCCTGCTGAGATTGAAATAGAAAAGAGGGTGTACCAATCATTTGCAACAAAGCAAATAATGGAACATCCTCTTTCTGATTTAGATAGAAGTCTTTTGTTTTTATAGTTTTTGATTCACCAGTGTCATGATTTCCTCCTCGGCCAATCGTGCTGCCTCTTCAATTTCGGCACCCTCTTTCAATATTTTTTCAACGAAGCTTTTGTCGCTGTAGTCTTTGGCATTGATCCGAACATTCAGAAAAGCCCCCTGCACTCCGGCGCGGGCTGCGATGGCTCCAACACCGGCATCGGTTACGCTGTTCGGATTTCCCAATTCGGCCATGGCCTTCATCACCTCCATCGATTGGTATGCAAGATGCATTACTTTTAGTGGTACTTCGATGGCATATTTTGTTGCTTCTGCAATGGCCTTTGTGCGCATCTGCTTATCGTCGTCGGTCGTTTTAGGCATCGAGAAAGCATCCATAATGGCGTTGAAAGAGCGGGTATCCTCGTCAACCAGTTTCAACAATTCGCTGTGATAGTACTTGCCCTTGTCAGCCCAGTCCGAAAACTCCTTCCAACGATGGTCCCAGCCACGTTTATGCGACGAGAGGTTGGCCACCATGGTTCCAAGGGTTGCCCCCATTGCCGCCATGCAGGCCGAAATGGAACCGCCACCCGGAGCAGGCGATTCAGAAGCTGTTTCATCACAAAACGCCTTAAGCGTCCTATCCACCAGGCGCCCGCTTTTTTCTTCAAGCAGGTATTCGATGATCTTCTTTTTGGGATCGAAAGGTTTCAGTTCATCGAGGCCCAGCGACTTCACCGCAATTTTAATTATTTCTTCATCGGAAACACCGGTCGAGCGCTGCTGCTTGCGAAGGAAGTATTTGCCCGCATCGAGCATGGCACTGAGTGGAATCACCCCCACCAATTCCGATCCGGTCACACGCAATCCTCGCGCTTCGGCCTGTTTACAGGCCGCTTCGAATACTTCGTGTACCGAAGTAACGCTAATGTCGGTCAGGTTAAATGAAAGCTGGGCAATGCCAAATTCTTCGATGTACCAGCCAATGCCCTTCACCTTCTTGAGCAGTCCCGGTTCGAATACAGGATTTCCCTTTTCATCGCAAATGATTTTTCCGCTAAGGCTTCCACCTTCGCGCTTCACCCTGCCCTTCTCCCTGATATCGAAAGCAATGGCATTGGCCCGGCGGGTTGAAGTAGTGTTCAAATTCACGTTGTAGGCAACCAGAAAATTACGCGCACTCACAGCGGTGGCACCACTACGGGCTACTTGTGTGGTAAAGGATGCCGGTCCAAAATCGGGCTTCCATTCAGGATTACTTAATTTCTTTGGAAGACCTTCGTACTCGCCCGAACGACAGCTGGCCAAATTGCGACGTTTCTCTTCGAGTGCAGCAAATTCATAACAATAAACCGGGATGTTCAATTCTTCCCCAATGCGCTGAGCAAGCCGGCGGGCGTATTCCACCGTTTCTTCCATCGAGATTCCCGACACCGGCACCAGCGGGCAAACATCGCATGCCCCAAAACGCGGGTGTTCGCCCTTGTGTTTGCTCATGTCGATGAGCTGAGCTGCCTTTTTCACGGCTCTGAAAGCTGCTTCACAAACTTCGTCGGGAGTTCCAACAAAGGTAACCACGGTGCGGTTGGTTGCTTTTCCCGGATCAACATCAATCAGACGAACGCCCTCAAGGGCTTCAATCTCGTCGGTGATTTGTCTGATGATCTGCATGTTGTTCCCTTCACTAAAATTGGGAACGCATTCAATTATTTGATTCATTCTTTAGATGGTTTAGTCAATAGATAAAAGTCATTAAGAAAAAAGTCATTCGTCATTAAGAAAAAAATAGAATGCTTAGAAATAGTTCCTTGTGCTTATCTCTTCATTACTAATGACTCACTGACCAATGACTGGTTCCTTTTTTCCATACTGTATGTGGTTTCAGTTTTCCCTGGCGATAAATAATCTCGCGATAGTCGGAGACAGAGAAAGCAGCCAAATCGGCAATATTTCCCTCCTTCAATACACCACGATCGTTCATGTTCAGTGCACTGGCGGCTCTCACAGTAATTGCGGCAAGCGTTTCGGCCATGGTTAGTTTTTCGTAAATACCAAAAATGGCTGCCTGCATTAACAAATCACCCATGGGCGCCGATCCTGGATTCCAGTCGGAAGCAATGACCAGCGAAAGTCCGGCGTCGAGCAGTTTTCGGCCCGGAGCAAAGGGAATGCCCAGTCCGAGTGAAGCACCAGGCAAAACACATACAATTACTTTGCCCCGTTGCAATGCCTTAATGGCAATGTCGTCGGTTGCTTCGAGATGATCGACACTCACTGCGCCCATCTCGATGGCCAGCTGGCTGCCACCCACCGAAAACTGATCACCATGAATTACCAGATCGAAATCGAGTACTTTGGCTTTGGTAAGGTAATCGCGGGCTTCGGCAACACTGAATGCTGAATCTTCGATAAAAGCATCGACCCGGTATGAAAGCTGGCGACGTTTGACTTCGGGCAAGAGTTCGGTGGCCATTAACTCGAGATAAGCACGATTTCCTGCTTCGAAATCGCGGGGGACAATATGCGCTGCCAGACAGGTTGATACCAGATCGGCTTTGCATGCTGCCTGCCTGATTGCTTCCAGCATTTTCAGTTCATCCTCCACGGTGAGCCCGTAACCACTTTTCACTTCAATGGTGGTCACTCCGTCGGCGAGCATTTGCCCGGCATGTTGTGCTGTAATTGTTTTTAGTTCATCGAGCGTGGCATTGCGGACCTGCTTCACCGTACTCCAGATTCCTCCGCCCTCGTGTGCAATTTCGAGATAGGATTTTCCAGCCAGTCTTCCGGCATAATCGGCCGCCCTCGAGCCTGCCCAGCAAAGATGGGTATGGCTGTCGATAAAACCCGGCAGGGCAACCAATCCGGCGTTGAGGTGCTCTAATTCATACTTATTTTGAATTGCTTTCTCCTTTAGCGAAGCGTAGGTTCCTACTTCGGTAAGTATTCCTTCATCGTTCACCACTACACCGGCATCATTAATGATCTCGAGCTGATCATCGGCAATCACACCTTTTGCCGGAAGGTGATCCATGGTAAGCAATTGAGTAAACGGGCCTATAAGTTTCATTCTTTACTGTCTTTTCGGGCAAAATACACAGATGAAACGCAAAGTCCAAAGAAATCAACAGTTGATCGCTGGATGCGCTTGGAATGTATTAGCACTGAATGAGCATTTTATAACTTAAGTCCAAACTTCGTGGCATTGTTCAAGGCGATATCGTATCCGGCATCGGCATGGCGAAATATCCCCATTGCCGGATCGTTGTACAAGACCCTTGAAATATTTTCGGCTGCACGCTCACTTCCATCGGCTACCATCACCATTCCGGCATGCTGGGAGAAACCCATTCCCACTCCGCCGCCATGGTGAAACGAAACCCAGGTAGCCCCGCCGGCCGTATTCGACATAAGGTTGAGCAGCGGCCAGTCCGACACGGCATCACTGCCGTCGAGCATGCCTTCGGTTTCGCGGTTGGGCGATGCCACAGAGCCACAATCGAGATGATCACGACCAATCACGATGGGCGCTTTTACCTTTCCGGTCCGTACCAGTTCGTTAAAGAGTAAACCTGCTTTTTCCCGCTCGCCAAAGCCCAGCCAGCAAATCCGGCTTGGGAGGCCCTGAAACGAAACTTTTTCACGTGCCGCTTTCAGCCAGCGAATCAGGTTTTCATTCTCAGGAAAAGCTTCCATCAGGGCCTTGTCTGTGGTGTAAATATCTTCGGGATCGCCGCTTAAAGCCACCCAGCGAAAAGGTCCTTTTCCGTCGCAGAACAAGGGACGTATGAACTCGGGAACAAAACCCTGGTAATCGAAAGCATTGGTTTCGCCTCCCTGACGGGCCATTTCGCGCAGGTTATTTCCATAGTCAAAAACAACACTTCCGCGCTTTTTCATTTCAAGCATGAAGCCCACATGCCGGGCCATGCTTTTGATTGAAAGCTGCTTGTAATTTTCGGGATCATCTTCCCTTAGTTTCAGTGCCTCGTCGAGGGTAAAGCCGTTGGGCACATAGCCAAAGAGCGGATCGTGAGCCGAAGTTTGATCGGTAAGTATATCGGGCACCAGCTCATCGTCCAGCAATTTTTCCAGTACGTCACCCACATCGGCCACCAGTCCAACCGAAAGTGCTTCCCCTTTTTCACGGGCATCGAGCACCCACTGTTTGGCTTCTTCATAATCGGCTGTAAGGCGATCGAGGTAGCCTGTGTGAATTCGCTTTTCAATGCGCGTGGGATCAACATCGACTCCCAGAAATGTGGCTCCGGCCATGGTGGCCGCAAGCGGCTGAGCTCCACCCATTCCGCCTAAACCACCCGACACAATTAGCTTATGACGCAGGTCGCCACCGAAATACTTCTTTCCACACTCGACAAAGGTTTCGTAGGTTCCCTGCAAAATTCCCTGAGACCCGATATAGATCCAGCTCCCGGCTGTCATTTGTCCATACATCATTAGTCCGCGTGCTTTGAGCTCTTCAAAATGTTCCCAATTGGCCCAGGCCGGCACCAGGTTACTGTTGGCAATTAATACCCGGGGCGCCTGCGGGTGACTGCGCACCAGTCCTACCGGCTTGCCCGACTGAATCAACAAACTGTGTTCTTCGTCGAGTTTCAGTAGCAATTCGATGATTTTTTTGAGCGCTGTTTCGTTTCGTGCAGCCTGGCCTGTACCTCCATAAACTATGAGCTGTGCCGGATCTTCGGCCACTTCGTCATCGAGATTATTCAAAAGCATTCTGAGCGGTGCTTCGGTTTGCCACGACAATGCATTGAGTTCTGCTCCTACAGGAGCTTTGTAATGCCCGTTTGAAGCATATTTCTTAATAAATTCCGAATAGTTCATGTCTCTCATTTTTAAATTCAATGTTGTTACGGTCGGCCAGTTCATCGGTCAGGCTTAGCAATTCACCCGAACGGATGATTTCAATGGCTTTTTCAATATCGGGGGAGAACAAGCGATCGTTTTCTGCAAATTCAATTTTAGTGCGAACGTGCTCATAAATCCGGTCCATCAGCAATCCCGACTTCATGGGTCGCCTGAACTCGAAGCCCTGAGCCGCAGTGAGCAATTCGATACCCAGAATTTGCTCCAGATTCTCGACAATTTTTAGTGTTTTTCGTCCGCTGATTGAGCCCATGCTCACGTGATCTTCCTGCCCCAGCGAAGTCGGAATACTGTCGGCACTTGCCGGGAAACAAAGACTTTTGTTCTCACTCACCAGTGCAGCAGTAGTATATTGCAGAATCATAAAACCCGAATTCAGTCCGGTGTGTTTCATCAACAGTTTGGGCAAACCGGGTACACTTTCGATCATCGATAAGTAAATGCGTCGGTCGGCAATGTTTCCGATCTCAGCCGCTGCCAGCCCTGCATAATCCATGGGCAGAGCAATGGGCTGTCCGTGGAAATGCCCTCCTGTAATGGTTTTCTTCTCACTGAAAATAATGGGATTGTCGGTTACCGAATTCATTTCGGTGAGTACCGTTTCTTTCAGATGCAGCCATGCATTGCGCGAAGCACCGTGCACCTGTGGCACACAACGCAGGGAATAGGGATCCTGCACGCGGTGGCAGTTTTCATGTGACTTTTCAATTTCTGAATTCTTCAGTAAAGTTCTGATACGCGCAGCCACATATTGATTTCCTGCATAGGGGCGCAGCAAATGTAATTCTTCGTCAAAACTTTTAAACGAACCCATCATGGCTTCGAGATTCAAGGCAGCGGTAATATCGGCATGATCGAGGCAACGCTGAAGTCGTTCAACAATTTTCACCCCGTGAGCAAGCATAAACTGTGTACCATTTATCAGTGCCAGTCCCTCTTTGGGTCCCAGCACAATGGGTTTGAGCCGGTACTTTGCCAACATTCTCTCCGCACTAAGTTCCCTGCCTTCTATCCTTACCTTTCCCAAACCAATCAGTGGCAGAAAAAGATGAGCCAACGGTGCCAGATCGCCCGAAGCACCTACCGAGCCCTGTGAGGGAACTACCGGAATCACATCGTGATCGATGTGCCAGATAATGCGCCTGAGTGTTTCAAGTGCGATGCCCGAAAAGCCTTTCGCCAACGAATGCACCTTGAAGATCATCATCAGTTTAGCCAATTCATCAGAAATGGCTTCTCCTGTACCAACGCTATGACTGATGAGCAGGTTGTACTGTAATTTGCGGGTATCGGCTTCACCAATACGGGTGGTGCAAAGCGGGCCAAAGCCGGTGTTTACACCATAAACTTCATTTTCTCCCTTCGCAATTTTCATTACCACCTTTCGGTTTTGCTTTACCTTTTCCCGAACCTCGTCGCTTAAAATGCCTTTAATTTTTCCCCGGGCAATATCGAGTGCAAGTCCTACGGTTAGCATGGCTTCGCCGTAGTTGAACTGAGCTTTTACCATTTTTCTTTTTTTAAAACCTATAAATTTAAGCTTTCCTGACGTCGATGAAAATGATAAAAATTAGTGGGCTTTGTTAGCTTTCGTCAAGTAGGGTCAGCAACCACTGCTTAAAAACAGGGTTAATTACATTGTAATCGCTTCCCTCATGGTGGATCAGGTCTTTCTTAATCAGACTCTGGAGGGTTGTATTCAGGGTTGAACTAACCGGCAGGTCATGCCTGTCGCGATATTCAGTTGAGAACAAGCCATCGTCGGGTTGCTTTTGTATTAGTGCCATCAACACACGGCGCTGAATGTTCGACAACTGATCGTACATGTTCTGAAATATGTGCGACTGGCTTTCGATTACCTTACTTAGCCACAGTTGTGTAAAACCTTCCTCCTCCTGACTTACTCCAGATTTGATCAGATAAAAAACTTCGGAAGCAAAATATTGGGAAAAATGCGGATGACATTCCGAAAGGACCAACAGGTCATTGACAATTTTAGCATCGACCAGAATATCACGACTGGCAAAACGACTGGTAATAAAATTGAACAACTCGCCCTTTTTGATCGGGTTGATTTCCACTTTTACACCAAATTCATAAAAAGGTGAATTGTACGAAGAAAAAAGTGTTTCCATCAACGACTGCTTACTTCCCAGAAACAGATAGGAAACATCCTTATGATGCTGAAAAGCCGAACGCATCCAATGCGTCAGAAAGGGATCAATCCGCGTCACCTCCTGAAATTCATCAAAAGCGATACAAATTTTCCGTCCGCTTCGGCGGCTGATTTCATCTGGAAGATTCAGAATGGATTCCACATCACTTTGTTTTTCTATCCGTTCTGCTTGTAGAGAAAAAGAAGGTGCTCCAGTTTCATCAAAAGTAAGCGAAGGTTTCAAACCCTTAAACGAAGCAGCTACCTGCTCCGATAGCAACTTCATGTTTTCGTGCCAGTCGAACAACTCATGGGCCAGTACTTTGGCATATTTCTTACAAAAATCATTCAAAGTGGTTACATTATACAAATCGAAATAGATATAGCGAATCCCCTTCAACTCGTTGAATACTGTTTTTACAAGCGAGGTTTTTCCATATCTGCGGGGTGAATATAGCCATACCGAAGTACTGTCGTTTATATAGGTTTTTAATCTTGCCCTTTCTTCATTTCTGTTACAGAATGAAACATCTGCTACTACTTTTCCAAATTTAAAAGGATTCGACTCTTTTTTCTTCATATGCTCTCTGATTTAAACCAGGTTACTTTTGTAGTTTTACATGTCGCAATATTACGTGTCGTAAAATTACGTGTCGTAAAATTACGAAATCACCATTTAAATAGCAAGTGCTTCTATTTCAAAACAAAATAATATTTCGACTAATTTTATAGTCGTTTTTTTTGTTTGACTAATTTTTTAGTCATAAGTTTGTAGCGGACTTTTTATTGAACTGATTTTACCAATGCATTCAATCCTGCCAGTTGTTTTTTGGCTCGTAAATTGATGCATAAACAAACAATTAAAATGAAACTAACGAAAGCAGAAGAACAGATAATGCAGTTGTTATGGGAGCTGGGCGAAGGACGTGTTCGTGACATCAGGGAACAGTTCAACGACCCCAAGCCTGCCCGTAATACGGTTTCGACGATTATCAGAGTACTCGAAAGCAAGGGAATTGTAGCTTACCGCGAAGAAGGGAATGCACATGTTTACTATCCCCTGTTATCGAAGCACGAATATTCGAAGAAACAATTATTCAGTTTGATGCGCGACTATTTCGACAATTCGTTTCCACAGATGGCCACTTTCTTTGCCAAGGAAAAGGCCCTTTCGGTTGACGAACTGGAAGAACTTTTAAATGAAGCCAAAGAAGAATTACAACATCCTGATAAGGAATAGCGATGCAAGCAGTTTTCCAATACCTTTTACAGATGAGTTGCTGGCTGGCCGCATTTTGGCTGGTATACATAGCAGCGCTCCGGAAAGAAACCTTTTTTTCACTTAATCGCTGGTTTCTCAATGCCGGACTTGCAGTAGCACTTGTATTGCCACTCTTTCCGGTACGATACAAGGTTTATACCGACATCGAAACAGTACTGATTAGGGGCAATCTAAGCGGGTATGCCGAAAGCAGCAGCAACACCGGAAATTTTAACTGGTACCTTACCATTTATCTATCAGGCGTTTTCTTTTTCATTTTAAGGCAAATTTTACAACATTACCGTTTGTACCGTTTGCGAAAAAACAGCAGTAGTTCCATTATTGGTTCAATAAAAGTCTACTATGTCAATCAGGACACTGCACCTTTTTCGTTTATTAACCAGGTTTATATCAGTTCAGCAATCAACAACCCTGTAGCCGTTGATACGGTGATTGCACACGAAAAAGTCCACATTGATGAACGCCACTGGGCCGACCTGCTTTTGCTGGAAATGGTCCGTACATTGCAATGGTTCAATCCCTTGCTTGTTTTTTACCGCAAAGCCATGATGCAAAACCACGAATACCTTGCCGATTCGGGCACACTTAACCAGGGCGTAAGTGCCCGCACTTACCGTGCTGTGCTTGCCAACCAGATGCTTGGATTAGAGGTGGTCAGTTTTGCAAACAGCTTTACCATTTTAAACACTACTCAACGAATTTTTATGATGAAAAGAAATAAATCAAATCCAATAAAACGATTGAAGCTGCTCCTGGTATTGCCATTGGTAGCGCTTATCCTTACCGCTTTCTCAAAACCTGCCTATGTGTACAACGAAGCAGAAAACACGCTGCAGCAGGAAAAAGGCATCGACATTGAAGGCAAAGTACTTGATGAAAACGGAGCACCGCTTCCTGGAGCCAGCATAGTGATTGCCAATTCAACTTATGGAACTGTGAGCGACGTAGATGGAACATTCAGCCTTAAGGGTGTTAATGCTGATGCCATTTTGGTGGTTTCGTTTGTCGGGTATGAAACCCAGGCGAAAAGCGTCAAGAAAAAAATGAATTTTTCGATGCAGCGGTCGGTCATCGGGATCGAAATACGCAAGGAAACGATTGCACCACCGCCGCCGCCACCTCCACCACTGAGTTTAAAGAACATAGGAGAAAATGGGGAAAAGCCCTTGATTGTTGTAGATGGAGAAATTGTCAATATTGACTTAAACACCATCGATCCTTCCAGCATTCAATCAATCAACGTATTAAAAAATGTAAGTGCAACAAATAAATACGGGGAAAAAGCCAGGGATGGTGTCGTTGAAATTTACATAAAAAAGAAACCGGAAAGCACCCATAATCCAGATCAGGAAGTTTTTGTAATTGTTGAAGACATGCCTCAGTTTCCGGGTGGTGAAGAGGCGCTGAATCAATACCTTCTTGAAAAAACAGCCAATTCAGTACAGCATGGCCAGGTATATGTGAGTTTTGTTATCGATACCAAGGGAAAGGTAAATGAAACCAAAGTAATCCGCTCAAATAACAAAGTGCTCAGTCAAAAAGCCATTGACATTGTAAACGGCATGCCTGAATGGAAACCCGGCAAGCAACGGAACAAACCTGTTAAGGTGAGCTATACCGTCAAGCTCGATTTCTAGTTGCTTGCCTTGTAAAAGCAGGAATGCACATTTCATGAGGGTGTTCATGAAGCATGAAGTTTTAAACTTCGGTGTTTCTATCAACCCGTTCAAACACCAAAACAAATTGCTTTTTGAGCACCCTCCTGTTTATTTTATTGAGTAAAAGGTTGTCATCAAGGTCACAATAGAGAATCGATTGATTTAGCGCCAGGAAAAATCATTTTACTCAACTTTCCAATGACTTGCTGTTAATTACCATTTACTTTCTTCTTTCATCCTGCGATAAAATTGCAGTCCCGGCTTGCCGGGAAACCTCAACCTCAACCTCAACCTCAGCCTATTCCTGAAAATAGACCCGCTTTACCCTTTGTGAGATTGAAGTAAACACTTCATAGGGAATGGTATCGAGTGCCCTGGCCATTTCCATTGCCGGATATTCCTTTCCGAATACAATGACCCGGTCGCCTTCGTTCACCGGGATGCCACTTACGTCGATCATGCACATGTCCATACAAACCTTGCCAACAACAGGTGCCAGCTGACCATTCACCCAAACCTTGCCTACGCCGTTGCTCAATCGCCGGTTAAAGCCATCGGCATAACCAATGGGCAGCGTGGCAATCAACATGTCATTTTTAGCAACGCCGTTACGACCATAACCAATGGTATCGCCTTTGTATACTTTTCTGATCTGCGAAACAGTAGTTTTCAGTGTACTCACGTTTTGAAGCGCCTCGGGTGCTACCGTGCTAATTCCATAGAGGCCAATTCCCAGGCGAACCATGTCGTATTGATGATTGGGGAAACGCTCGATGCCAGCCGAGTTCAATGCATGTTTCATCACCTGGTGTTCACTGGCATCTTGTATTACCTTGGCCAATTTATCGAAACGATGTAACTGCAACTGGGTAAAATTATCCTCATCGGGATCATCGCTGGCTGCCAGGTGAGTAAACACCGAACTGATATGCAATACATTTCCACGTTTAATCTTTTCGATCACAATTTTCAGTTCCTGTTCCGATTCAAACCCCAGTCGTTTCATTCCTGTATCAATCTTTATATGAACAGGGAAATTGCACACGGCATTCCGCTGGGCCGAAGTAAGAAATTGCTCAAGCAGGCGTTGTGAATAAATATTGGGTTCAAGCAGGTGTTCAAACATCATGTCGAAGCTATGCGCTTCGGGGTTCATTACAATAATTGGTATCGAAATACCCGCCTTCCGCAATGCAACGCCCTCGTCGGCAATGGCCACCGCCAGATAATTGACCTGATGAAATTCAAGCAGACGAGCCACTTCGGCCATACCACTGCCGTAGGAAAAAGCCTTGACCATGGCCATTACGCGAGTACCGTTTTTAAGTTTCGACTTAAAATAATTCAGGTTGCTCACCATGGCCGACAAATCAATTTCGAGCACCGTTTCGTGCGCCTTGGCCTGCAATACGGAGGCAATCTGATCGAAATGAAAATCGCGTGCGCCTTTAAGCAGAATCACTTCATTTTGTAAACCAATACTGGTTAACTTGGAAAGAAAATCGGCTGTTGATGAAAAGAACAGGGCATTATCGGCAAACAGCTTGCTATGCTTCTTTAATGCAGGACCAATCCCGATGAAGCGCTCCACGCTTCTGAGCTTAACCAGCTGGGCCACTTCGGTGTACAAATCGTCGTCGGCTTTGGGCGAGTAATAAATATCGGAAAGAATGAGCGTTTTGGGTAAGAAATCTTCACTGGCCTGCTGGTCGAGTGTATCGAGTGCTATCGAAAGTGAATTCAGGTCCGAATTGTATGAGTCGTTAATGATGATGCATTGGTTAATGCCCTGCTTGATTTCCATGCGCATGGCCACAGGCTGCAGGGTGCTGAAACGATTCAGAATCTGATCCTGGTCCTTCCCGATTGCAATAAGTGCAGCCAGACAGGTAATGGCATTTTCGACCGATGCATCATCCGATAAAGGAATCGAAATGGCATATTGCTTATCTTTTACCTGACCAATAATGCCACATCCTTCGGGTACTTTTTGAACAAAGTAAATGAAAAGGTCGGCCGTTTCGTCCATCATCGACCAGCTTACCGGACAGATTCCCTTTTCTTCTACCAGTTTTTGTACGGCTGCATCGATCTCGGGATAATCTTTTCGATAAATAATAACTTCCGATTCGGCAAACAGTTTCAACTTTTCCTCTACCTTTTGCTGAATCGTTTCGAAATTCGACTGGTGTGCTTCGCCAATATTGGTGATGATTCCATAGCGAGGTTGAATGATTGGCTGCAAATGCTCCATCTCACCCGGTTGAGAGATACCGGCTTCAAAGAAGGCCATGTCGGCATCGTTGTTCAACAGCCATACCGAATGCGGTACCCCCACCTGCGAATTGTAACTTTTGGGACTTCTCACAATATGATAATCATCAATCAGTAATTCACTAAGCCACTCTTTTACAATGGTTTTTCCATTACTTCCGGTAATGCCAATTACATTTCCCTCGAACTGATCGCGCCGGTAGCGGGCCAACTGCTGTAGCGCTTTCAGCGTATCTTCGACCAACAGAAAGGTCGCATCAGGGTATTTATCAATTTTCTTTCGTGCATTAGAAATGACAAAGCTCCGAACTCCCTTTTCATAAGCTTTGCGCGTGTAGTGGTGCCCGTCGTTGCGATCGCTCACCAGCGCAAAGAAAAGCGATTCACGTCCTGAAACAATGGTTCGGGAATCGGTCGACAAGTAGGTGACCGGAAATTCTTCACCGGCCTGAAGCAGGGTGGCATTGATGATGGAAGCTACAGAAATGTTGGTTATCATGTCACAGGATTTTACGGTTTTTTAAAGCAGGCTCATGGAGTGGTTTATTTTTTTACCAGCGATTTATAGCACTCACGGCACAATGGCTCGTATTCATTTTTCTCACCTAAAACTACCAATTTTTCATCGGGAGACAAGCGATGCGAAAAATTAGCCAGGCTACCACAACGCATACAAATGGCATGTACCTTGGTCACGTACTCTGCAACGGCCATCAACTGCGGAACCGGACCAAAGGGCTTCCCTTTAAAGTCCATGTCGAGGCCGGCAACAATGACCCGGATGCCCATGTTGGCCAACTGATTACACACTTCGATAAGCGCCATGTCGAAAAACTGGGCTTCATCAATCCCTACCACATCCACATCGCCGGTAAGTAAAATAATATTCGAAGCCGTATCGACCGGTGTTGAGCGAATTGAATTTTCGTTGTGCGAAACTACCTCATCTTCGGAATAACGCACATCGATTACGGGCTTAAATATTTCGACTTTCTGACGGGCAATTTTTGCTCTGTTCAGACGCCTGATCAACTCTTCGGTTTTACCCGAGAACATCGATCCGCATATCACTTCGATCCAGCCTTCCTGGCTTTTCTTTCCTAAATCTTTTTCAAGAAACATCGGCTACATTAATCAAAAAAAGTAAATTTACAATCGAACGGAAAATTTCACGTTCTACTGATGTATAATAACATCCAATTTGAAGCTTTGAAGATACTACATTTGAAGCAACAAACCGAAAACCGCTTAATTTTTGATGCACAACAATGATGGATAACGCAATCATTTTAGAGTTAATAAAGAAGGACATCGAAGAGTTGAAATTACTAGTCGAAATTCTTGAAAAGCAACCCGATAACAAGGACATCCTAATCGAAATCACCACTTCAAAAGCAAAAAATCTGCTACAGGAAATTTCCTTGCTGGGTGGAAAAAAAGCAAATGAAGTCACTGATTTTAAAAAGGAAGAACTCATTGAAGCAGCCGGATTAAAATTTACCGAAAAAACGGATCCCGAACCTGATCCACACCAGCTCATTGAAGAGCTTATTGAAGAATACGATCAGGCACCGGCTGCCACTACTGAAACTTCCAAACAGCCTGAAGTACAGGAAGCAGAAGAAAGCAAATTAATTCAGGAAGAAACGCTTTCATCTGCTGGGGTATCAACGGGCACGAATGCAAAAGAGGAAGAGCAGGAAGCACCCGAATTTCAACAAAAAGAGCAAGCACCTGTAAATACCGCAATCGCTGATGAAGTAAGTTCAGAGATAAACAATGAAATACCGTCAACTTATAAAACCGATGATCAGGAACCGCCTATCGAGGAAATTCCCGATATGAATGAGGTAAAACAGGTACAACTGCTGGGTGAGAAATTCACCGCAGGAAAATCACTCAACGAGCGCTTTACTTCCCTGCAGGAAAATCAATATAAGGTGAAAGGCAAACCGGTAACCAGTATCAAAAAAGCCATAGGCCTTAACGATCGCTTTATGTACACCCGGGAACTCTTCAACAACGATACTTCGAAGTTTGAAGCTACGGTTGAGCAGCTCGACAAGGCAACATCGATCATCGAAGCCGTTGAATTTTTGGAGCAGAATTTTCGATGGAAAAAGGATGATACGAGTCTGAAATTTATGGAACTGGTAAAACGGAGATTCAATAATTAAAAGGAATACAGTCCGTACCTTTCAACAACACACCCAAGGGCTCAACTGAAAAAACAAAGCATGGCAAAATTATACCTCGTACCCACACCGATAGGTAATCTCGAAGACATGACCCTGCGTGCAATCAGGGTATTAAAGGAAGTGGACCTTGTACTTGCCGAAGACACCCGTACTTCGGCCAAGCTGATGCATCACTTCGGAATTGAAACGAAGCTTCAATCGCATCATCAATTCAACGAACATCAAACATCGGAGCGCATTAGCCAGCGCATTCTGAACGGAGAAAATATTGCACTGATCTCCGATGCCGGCACGCCCGGTATTTCCGATCCCGGTTTTCTGCTGGCCCGAACATGTATCGAAGCAGGAATTGAAGTGGAAACCCTGCCCGGAGCCACTGCCTTTGTTCCTGCGCTGGTCAACTCAGGCCTGCCCTGCGACAAATTCTGCTTCGAGGGCTTCCTGCCTCAAAAAAAAGGACGACAGAAACGACTCAAGGAACTGGTAAACGAAGCACGCACCCTTGTTTTTTACGAATCGCCTTATCGTCTGGTAAAAGCACTTCAACAGTTTAGCGAGTTCTTCGGTGCTGAACGCAGGGTGTCTGTTTCGCGCGAATTAAGCAAACTTCACGAAGAGAATTTCAGAGGCACAATTTCAGAAGCCATTCAACATTTTCAACAAAAAAATGTAAAAGGAGAAATCGTTATCGTACTCGAAGGTTTTTCAAACAAAGAGATAAAGGAAGATCAGGCATTTACCTTTGGCAAACACGAATAACAACGATTTAAATTAGCGGGTGACCCTGGGGTTTCTTCGTATAAAATCATATTTTCGCTACGAAAAGAAAGCAGCATGCAAAAATACCGACATTTATTTTTCGATCTTGACAATACCCTCTATGATTTTTCGGCCAATTCGAAACTTGCATTGAAAGAGGCATTTCAGCAACTTGGGTTGCTTGATTTGCTGCCATCGTTCGATCACTATTTCGATGTATACAGCCAGATCAACGATGTACTGTGGGATGCTTACCGCAAGCAGCAGCTATCGAAAGAAATTCTTCGGGGAAAGCGTCATTACGACAGCTTGCTGCAATTCGACATTCACCCCACGCTAAAAGCTACTGAGATCGACGACCGCTATCTTCAGGTGATGACACAGCAAACCGAGCTATTTCCCAACACCATCGAAGTACTCGGAGAACTGAAGCAAAGAGGCTATCTCATTCACATCATCACCAATGGTTTTAAGGAGGTACAACACCACAAACTGATCAATACCGGGCTTAAACCCTATGTCACCGACATCTACATTTCGGAAGTGATCAAGGCACCCAAGCCAGCCAGAGAAATTTTCGACTATGCCATAAAAAGCAGCAATGCCCGTAAAAAAGAAAGCCTGATGATAGGCGATTCATGGGAGAGCGATATTGTGGGAGCAAAAAATGCAGGCATCGATCAGGTTTATTTTCAGATCGACGGAGCACCTGAAATCCCCGATGGCAGTGAGGCCCCCACTTATACCATTAAAGATTTAAAGGAATTACTAACCATATTATAAAGAATATGAAAAAAATAACACGATGGGTGGCCATCTTGCTGATTATTACCGGTGCGCTGGCGTTTTTTAAACCCAGCGAAAGCGATTTTGAAGCCTGGGTCAATGCCCGTTCAGCTAAAAAAAGAACCAATGCCAAAGGAGACAACATGGTAGAACGTCTTGCTGACAAGGCAGTAACTTCGGCCGAACAAGTTCAGTTACTGAGCACCTACCGTTACTCAAACCACCATGTAATTGCCATTGTGGAAGCGGGTGCCAACGGAGAAAAGAAGAAATTTCTGGGCATCGCTGGAACCTGGATCCCGCTGCCTTAAAATGTAAAACGGTTGAGACTGACTCAACCGTTTTTTATAAATCACGTTTTTTGTTTCTTCTTTTTGGCTGCCGGGAAAAGCACATTATTTAGAATTAAACGATAGCCCGGCGAATTGGGATAAAGATTCAGATCGGTGGGTGGATCACCCACTGCGTGCCGATAATCCTCAGGATCATGGCCCCCATAGAAAGTCCAGGTTCCGTTACCATATTCACCGTGTATATAACGAGCTTCGTTAGCTGCCTTATTTTCACCCATGATGAGTACTTCCGGTTTGATAAGGTCTTTATTGTAGGCCGTAGTTTGCCCCATAAATCCTTTGATAATACGTGTATGATTCTGACAGAGCATGGTGGGTACCGGATCCCATTTGGCAGAAAAATCAAACAGGGTGAAAAAATCGGAGCCCATGGTAATCTGTCGTGTCTCGGTAACGTCGATGTCTGAAAACTCATATTTAAAGGGATCCTTCTCAACAGTAAAATCATAAAAGGCGAAAGTGCGGGTAAAATCAAGGTGATCGTTCATGTGCGGATCGGCAGGATCTCCGTCATACATCGACTCGCAAATGTCAGTACCTTCGGCGGCCAGGGCAATGTCGTAGGTATCGGTAGCTGCACACATGGCAAAAAGAAAACCTCCACCCGACACATAATTTTGAATGTTTTTCGACACGACCAGTTTCATTTCCGATACTTTAAGAAATCCCATGGCACGTGCTACTTCTTCATTCGTTCTCACTTCCTCCTGGTACCAGGGCATGTGCTGATAGTTGCGGTAAAATTTTCCATACTGCCCCGTAAAGTCCTCATGATGAAGGTGTAGCCAGTCATACTTCGACAATTCACCATTCAATATTTCAGTATCATAAATAATGTCGTAGGGAATTTCGGCATACGAGAGCACCATGGTCACTGCATCGTCCCAGGGTTGCTTGTTGGGTGGTGAATACACTGCAATTTTAGGTGCCTTTTGCATTGGAATAACATCCATGTTTTGCGAAGGACTTGAAATCTCATTCTGGATTACCGCAGCCCGGCCGTCAGCAATAACTTCGAAGGAAACGCCCCGGATGAGACACTCATTTTCAATTTCCTGCACATAGGGAATCAGAAAGCTGCCTCCCCGGTAATTTAGCAGCCATTTTACTTCAACGCCCCGCTCGAGTGTCCAAAAAGCAATGCCGTACGATTTCAGATGATTTTTCTGGGAATCGTCCATTGGAATAAGAATGGATGATGCGAAAGCAAACGATCCGAGCAGGCAAAAAAGCAGGGTAAATATTGTTAATCGCTTCATCTTAATCTATTTTAGAAAGGTGGATTATCGCTGCTATTGTGGCTATCGAAAGGATTAGCGCCTGTTGGCAAATCGAAGGGTGGAGCCATTGCCGGAGCTCCCGAATCATCGTTCATCTTCGAGCTAAAGGTAACTCCTCCACTGCCTCCCAGATCAAAGTCAGATGGATACTCTTCGAGATCCCTAAATTGTGCCAACTCTTTCCGGAAACTTAGACGCACATCGCCCACGGCACCATTACGATGCTTGGCGATGATCACCTCAGCCACATTGCGCAATGAATTGCCTTCTTCATCCTCGGTCAGTCCGTAATATTCCGGCCGGTGAATAAAACAAACCATGTCGGCATCCTGTTCAATGGCACCTGATTCCCGCAGGTCGGACAGCTGCGGTCGACGACCTTCGCGTGATTCAACTGACCGGTTAAGCTGAGAGAGTGCTATAATTGGCACATCCAGTTCTTTGGCAATGGCCTTCAGTGAACGTGAAATCATACTTACTTCCTGCTCACGACTTCCGGTTCGATTCTCGGCTCCTGCCGTCATCAACTGTAAATAGTCGACCAATATGATACCAATGTTGTGCTGCATTTTAAGGCGGCGAGCCTTGGCTCTGAATTCAAAAATTGACAAGGCCGGAGTATCATCAACAAAGATTGGTGCTTCATCGAGGGTTTGAATCGCAGCATTAAGGCGATCCCAATCGTCTCCAACCAGACTTCCCTTCTTAATTTTTTCCGAGCCCAGTTCCGATTCAGCAGCAATTAAACGATTCACCAGCTGAATTGACGACATCTCAAGTGAAAAAATAGCTACCGGTTTTTTCCAGTCAACCGACATATTTCGGGTCATCGACAGGATGAAGGCAGTTTTACCCATTGCCGGACGTGCTGCGATAATGACCAGGTCGGTTTTTTGCCAGCCCGAGGTAATCCGGTCGACCTGTGTGAAACCTGATGGAATACCCGATAAGCCATCGGCCCTTTTACTGGCTTCTTCGATCAGCGAAACAGCCTCTTTCAGTATGGGTTTAATGGGCTGGGTTTCCTTCTTGATATTGCCTTCCGAAATTTTAAAGATAGCCGATTCGGCTTCATTAATCAGTTCATCAACATCCTTGGTATCGTCATAGGCATTGGTCTGTATTTCGGAGCAGGAGCGGATCAGCTCACGTTGTATGTATTTTTGAGCGATAATTCTCGCATGAAATTCTATGTGGGCTGCCGAAGCTACCTTACTGGTCAGCTGTGTAATATACAGGGGGCCACCCACTTTCTCAAGCAAATCACGGTTCTTGAGTTCCTGCGTTACAATCAGCAGGTCGACGGGCTTGTCCTGTAGGGAAAGGTCTTTGATTACCTTATAGATTTCACGGTGTTCTTCCTTATAAAAACATTCTTCCACCAACACATCGGCCACCCCAATAAAGGCATCGCGCTCAAGCATAAGTGCACCCAAAACAGCTTCTTCCACATCGACTGCCTGCGGTGGTAACTTGCCAAGCTGAGCATTCAGCTGATTAAAATTTTGTTGTCCTTTATTTCGTTGATTATTGGCGGCCATGAAAATATATTGAAAGCAATTCGACAAAAATTTTTCCTAAACAGGAATTCAAAATTATAAAAAATGAGGTGGGAAACTGGTGTTAGCGGCAAATAATTAGCCCTATTTTTTCAGGTCACCTTCAATCAACTGACTTACAACTTCTTTTAAGTTCAGGCCCATCGCATTCAGCTGTTGTGGTATAAAACTGGTGGCAGTCATCCCGGGTACCGTATTGATTTCCAGAAAATAAAATTCTCCTTCTTTCAGAATATAATCTACCCGCACAATACCATGGCACGCAATCAGACGATAGATTTCGGCAGTCAGGCGCATGCATTCGTCAAGTTTTTCCTGCGGCAGTCGTGCCGGTGTAATTTCGGTAGCTCCTCCCCTTACATATTTCGAATCGAAATCGAAGAATTCACCCCTGGGAATTACTTCGGTGGGTAAGAAGGGAACAATTTCTCCATTTAGTTCGCAAACACCAACTGCCAGTTCCATGCCTTCGATGAATTCTTCGCAAAGGCAATCATTACTTTCATTGTAAGCCAATTCAATTGCAGGAAGTACTTCATCGATGGTTTTAACTTTTGTAACCCCAAAACTGGAGCCTCCGGCACTGGGCTTGATAAACAGGGGCAATCCAATTTCTTCTACTATCGCCTTCGGATCGATTTTATCGCCTTTCTTAAAATAGCGCGAACGGGCCATTTTATAGTTAAATGCTCTTAAGAAATTATCACAGTAGAACTTATGGAAAGTAAGCGATGAAGCATACACACCACAACTGGAGTAAGGGATCGCCTGCAGGTCGAAATAAGCCTGAAGCACACCGTCTTCACCGGGTGTTCCGTGAATCATAATGAAAGCATAGTCGGGTCGGATCTTCTGACCATCAATCACAAAACTGAAGTCACTCTTATCGACTTCAGCAAGCACCTGCTCATCGTTCATCACCACCCATTCGTCAAAGCGGATACGAATCATCCAGGGAACAAACAGTTCAGTATCGATACTTTTGAAAATATTGGCGCTGCTATTTATGCTTACAACATACTCCGATGAGTTGCCGCCTCCTATTATTGCGATTGGTCGTTTCATTGCTTTCTGTTTAAGGCAAAAATAGAAAAGTGCGCATAGAAATTTACCGCTTCAGAAAAAAAAGATTGACATTGTTTTATAGCTGGTCGTTACGATTGGTCAGATAATTCCGCCACTTGTCAAGCAGTTGCTGCATGTCGTCGGGAAGTTCCGACTCGAAATACATTTCTTTTTTTGTTACAGGATGTACAAAGCCCAACGATTTGGCATGCAAGGCCTGACGCGGACAAATTTTAAAACAATTGTCCACAAACTGCTTGTAACGGGTAAAGGTGGTTCCACGAAGAATTACATTGCCACCATAATTTGAATCGTTGAACAAGGGATGATTGATGTATTTCATGTGTACCCTTATTTGATGGGTACGGCCTGTTTCGAGCCGGCACTCCACAAGACTGACATAAGCAAGCTCCTCAAGCACCTTATAATGAGTTACAGCATGTTTCCCATGCTCTCCTTCGGGGAAAACCATGAAAACCTGGCGGTTTTTCAGGCTGCGGCCAACGTGCCCGGTAATGGTTCCTTCGGGTTCTTTTGGAACGCCCCAAACCAAAGCCTGGTAGCGTCGATGCGAGGTTTTATTAAAAAACTGAAGTGCAAGATCGTTTTTGGCCCTTTCGGTTTTGGCTACCACCAAAAGTCCCGAAGTATCCTTATCGATACGGTGTACAAGTCCCGGACGGGGGTCGTCGGCATTAAACAATGGCAAATTCTTAAATCTGAATGCCAGTCCGTTCACCAAGGTGCCGGAATAGTTTCCGTGACCGGGGTGCACAACCAGGCCAGCCGGTTTATTAATTACCATCAGTTCATCGTCTTCATACACGACATCGAGCGGAATGTCTTCAGCGATTATTTTCAGCTCTCGACGCGGATAATCCAAAACAATGGTCACCACATCGCCGGGCTTCACCTTGTAATTGGTTTTGACCTCCTGTCCGTTTACCAGGATGCTTCCTGCCTCGGCCGCCAGCTGGATACGGTTACGCGAGGTTCCTTCCATGCGATCGACCAAAAATTTATCGATTCGCAGTACTTTCTGCCCGGGATCGGCTTCAAAACGGTAATGTTCATAAAGCCTGTTCTCGTCTTGTTCGTCAAATTCACTGCTTTGTTCCTGCATCATCAAAAATTCATTTCGAGGGAATCGGGTTGAAGATTAATTTCAAGTTTTGCCTCATCGATGGTAAGCCACAAATCAACCGAAGTGCCTAATTCAATATAGTCATCGCTTATGCTTTCGGGATCTTGTTTCCACACCCTGGCAGCCAGTGAATCGTCGTAACTGTAAACCGATTCGTCAAACATCAGTGCACCGGTGTTTAAGCTTACATTGTAGAGGGCATCTCTGGCTTCATCGAGCAACATGGCTTTCAGATCGGGCACCAGGGTTTTTTCATTACTCAGCCCTTTCCCCACCACCAGGTCAACGGCAGTACCTTTAATCAGCAGGGTATCGTCGGGGAAGGCCTTTCCGTTAACTGATTTGTCGAGTACCAGGTTGAAAAATTCTGATGGACGATATTCAACCTTTCCCAGTCTCAATCCGGCATTTTCAAGCCTGTTTTGTGCTTCCCTGAAAGAAACATCCACTACAACCGGTACCATTACGCGCTCGGGGGCAATGGCCGATACCGTAAGATAGATCATGCGACGCTCCTTTACCAGTGCATTTTCTTCGGGAAACTGTGAAATTACGGTTCCGGGCAGGGCGCCCGCCACATAAACCGAGTCGATAATTTGGTAACGCAGCTTTTTCTCGGCAGCCTGCTGAGCTACTTCCGACTCATTCAGCCCCGCAAACGAAGGCACTGTAAGCGATTCACCGTGATGGGTATATCCTTTTAATAAGAATAGCGTTAGGTAAACCAACACGCCAAAGAAAACGATGATCAGCACGATGTGAAGCAAAAAGCTTTTGCTTTTAATGAATGCTTTTAAACTCATAGCTCTGATTAATGGGTTGTAACAAAAATAACGCAGAAAAAACGGGAACCATCTGTTTTCATGAAAAAAAAGTAAAGGAAAGCTGTTATTCCATTATAACAGCAGCAAAATATTCGGGTGAAAAACACACAAACAGCAGCTTATACAAACACAAAAAGGCAAAGAAACAATTTCTTCACCTTACCGTGTAATGTTTTAATTCGCTGCCTGATTAGCGCTTGTGACGACCTTCGTCAGAAACAGTTAATTTTTTTCTTCCCTTTGCCCTGCGCGCTTTAATCACCTTGCGGCCATTTGCAGTCGACATTCTCTCACGGAATCCGTGTTTATTTCTTCTTTTCCTGTTTGAAGGCTGAAATGTCCTTTTCATCTTATGAATTTTTAATTTGCAGCATTACTGCAAAAATTATCAAATGTTCTTTTTTGTTTAGCCGGAACAAATTAAAATCTGCATACCAACCATCGTTTTGACGCCTTCATTGTGATAGTTAACAACAATGAGACTTAGCAAAAACGGAGTGCAAAAATAATTGTTTTTTCCACTGTTTAAAACTTTTTATCTGAATTTTTAGGAAAAAACCGAAAACAATGTGAAGCAGCGCTTTTAAACAGGAAGATAAATGATCTTCTTCGTTTCAAAAAAAGCTTCCTCGAACAGCTCACTGATGTCAAAAATTTCGATCCGGTTAGCAAAAGGAAGCAGCTCATCGTCAAAGTCGCCACCTTTGAGGTATAAAATCCCGTTTGGCCATTCGTTGTGCTGTTGTTTCGAGACCAAATGACGGCTAAAAGCCACAAAACGGGGAAAAGCAGTTACAGCCCTGCTGACCACAAAATCGTATTTCTGCCTGATATTCTCTGCCCTTTGCTGCATGGCTTTCACATTTTTGAGTTGCAAGGCTCCGGAAATCTCATTAACAACAGTAATTTTCTTTCCGATTGAATCGACCAGGGTAAACTCTACTTCAGGAAATAAAATGGCAAGGGGGATTCCCGGAAAACCGCCACCACAACCTACATCGATTATTTTTGTACCCGGCTTAAATTCGATGATTGCAGCAATTGCAAGCGAATGCAATACATGGCGGGTATACAGTTCGCCAATGTCCTTACGTGATACCACATTGATCTTTGAATTCCACTCGGCATACAGTGCGCCAAGTGCCTCAAATTGTGTGCGCTGCTCACTGCTTAACTCATCAAAATATTTATTGATAATTTCCACCTTACTAATCATTTACATCGGCTTTCCCGATCAGGTCAAACAAAAGATTGCGTGCTCTGAATAACTGAACCTTCACCGTACCGAGCGGCAAATCTAATGCTTTTGCAATTTCCTCGTATGAATATTCCTTAAAATATCGCAAATCGATCAGGGTTTGGTACTGTGGCTTAAGTTTTCCGATAAAGCCCTGTAGAATCTTTCCTCTTTGTTTCAAGATCATACGTTCTTCAGGATCGGGCACATTCGATTTCAGTTTGTATCCATTGCTCTCGGTTTCGCTTTCCTGATGGGAATCGATTGAATAGTGAATGCCTTTTTGCCTGCGCATAAAATCGATGCAATTATTGGTTGCAATGCGATATAGCCAGGTACTAAAAGCATATTCGGGCGAATAAACATTCAAATTGGTAAAAGCCTTACCAAAAGCTTCGAGCGTTAGGTCTTCCGCATCGTTTTTATTCTTTACAATCTTCAGCAGCATATAATAAATGGCATCCTTGTATTTCAGAAGGAGCCTGGCATAGGCTTTTTCATCACCAGCAAGCGCTTGCTGAACCCACTGCTGATCGTCGCGTGCCTTTTTTGACCTACCGCCACCATCCTCTTTTATCCTGTCGTTTGTTTTCAATTGTTTCCCGGCATTTTATCCTAGTTAACAAACTATCTTCCTACTCTGTTTAAAATATGATTTAAAGCATGTGCCGCATGCTTGGTGCTTATTTTTCTGATCTACATTCACCGTTTTTAATAATGATGACCGCCACAAGGTAATTATTTATAATTTTGTGCGTTTAAAACTTAGCATGGATTTTACAGTTGAATATAAGGATATACGGACGAAAGCCCGTGCAGGCACCTTGCAAACACCACACGGAGCCATTGAAACGCCAATTTTTATGCCGGTTGGTACGGCCGGATCGGTAAAGGGAGTTCACATCAAAGAGCTGGAAGACGACATCAAGGCGCAAATCATTTTGGGCAATACCTATCATTTGTACCTAAGGCCGGGCATGGATATTATGGAAGCAGCCGGAGGACTGCATCGTTTTAACGGATGGAACAAACCCATCCTCACCGACAGTGGCGGTTTTCAGGTTTTTTCACTGGGCGACATTCGCAAGCTCACGGAAGAGGGCGTACGTTTTCAGTCACACATCGACGGTTCGTATCACCTGTTCAGCCCCGAAAACTCGATCAACATTCAGCGTTCGATCGGGGCCGACATCATCATGGCTTTTGATGAATGCACGCCGGGAGATGCACCCTATGACTACGCCAAAAAATCGCTTGAACTCACCCAGCGCTGGCTCGATCGTTGCATGCTTCAGATGGACAAGACCCAAGCGCTGTACGGCCACGAGCAATCGCTGTTTCCCATTGTGCAGGGCTGTGTTTATCCCGATTTACGCAGAAAGGCTTCCGAACAGATAAAAAGCTACCAAGCCGACGGATATGCCATTGGCGGCCTGGCAGTTGGAGAAGAAGAACAGGTTATGTACTCAATGATTGAGGTGGTTAACGACATTCTGCCCGAAGACAAACCCCGTTACCTGATGGGTGTGGGAACGCCAATAAATATACTGGAAGCCATTGAACGGGGTGTCGACATGTTCGACTGTGTAATGCCAACCCGCAATGGACGCAACGGCATGCTCTTTACCCGTAAGGGAATTATTAATATTCGGAATAAAAAATGGGCCGGCGATTTTACACCGGTCGATCCCGATGGCACCTCCTATGTCGATCAACAGTATAGCAGGGCTTACCTGCGCCACCTGATCATTTCGAAGGAAATGCTGGGGGCACAAATTGCCAGCATACATAATCTGGCCTTTTATTTGTGGCTGACCAACGAGGCCAGGAGACAAATAAAGGCTGATAATTTCAAGAACTGGAAGGATACCATGATGCAACAACTGTCGGTAAGGCTATAAGTAAAAAAATATGAAGCGATTTCGTCTGTTCAAAAAACTCGATCTGTACATCATCAGTAAATTTCTTGGCACCTTTTTCTATGCCATTGCCCTGATAATAGGTATCAGCATCGTTTTCGACATCAGTGAAAACATCGACGAGTTCATTGAAAATGAAGCACCGCTTCGTGCCATTGTTTTCGATTACTACTTTAATTTTATTCCCTATTTCGCCAATCTTTTCAGTGGCTTGTTCACCTTCATTGCGGTGATATTTTTCACTTCGAAGATGGCTTTTAACTCCGAAATCATTGCCATTTTAAGCAGCGGGGTGAGTTTCTGGCGCTTTGTCAGGCCCTACCTCATTTCGGCCGGCTTTATTGCCTTGTTCTCGTATACGCTCGGGAATTTTGTAATACCATCGGCCAACGAAAAAATGACCAACTTCAAATACGACTATGTAAAAGGAAAAACAATCAACCGCGACCGGGATATCCACCGACAAATTGAACCCAACATATACATATACATGGAGCGTTACGATGCCAACAATGATTATGGCCGTAAATTCTCAATTGAAAAATTTGAAGATGACCGGTTGGTTTCGAAACTAACTTCCGATTTTATACGTTGGGACCGTGATAAAAAAATCTGGACCATCACCAACTACAGCATCAGGGAAATTAATGGTTATGAAGAACGCATTACTTCAGGATCGAAAATTGACACCACTCTGGCCATGACACCCGAAGAGTTTAAAACACGCAAAGACGACACCGAAACCATGAACCTCTTTGAGTTGCTCGAGTTCATCGAATTGCAAAAACTTAGAGGCGTCGATGCCATCGAACAATATGAAATAGAACGACATCGACGTTCAGCAGGTCCTTTTTCCGCCTTTATTCTGAGTATTATTGGTGTCGCCCTGGCCTCGCGTAAAATACGGGGCGGACTGGGGCTGCACCTGGGAATCGGCCTGGCACTTGCTTTCACCTACATCATGTTTCAGCAAATTACCAAAATTTTTGCACTTAGCGGAGCCATTAGCCCCTTATTATCCATGTGGCTGCCCAATATCATTTTTGGAATAGTGGCCTTTTTTCTCTATCGCTGGGCTTCCCGTTAAAAAAACATGTTTTACAACACATTAAGCTATCCACCTATCCTACTGTAACTTAGCCCACAAAACACCAATTAATAGTTAACATTTCGGGCGAAAAGCAGTTGAATTTGGTGCATACGCATGAAAGTTTATAATTTTGACCCTGCAAATTATACCTGATCCGAACGGATTTCTTTACGATTTTTAAAAGGTTACACTAATCTTATTCTTATGTCATTAAAAAGAAACATTCAGGAACTTCGTAAAAGAAAGATTGAGGTTCAGAAAGGTGGAGGTGACAAGGCCATTGAAAAGCAGGCAGCCATGGGGAAACTCACTGCCCGCGAGCGCATCCTTGCCATCCTCGACAAAGACTCTTTCCATGAATACGACTTGTTCGCCGAACACCTTGCCCGTGATTTCGACATGGACAAAAAGATATTGCATGGCGACGGGGTGATTACCGGAACCGGAACCATTCATGGCTCACCGGTTTGTATCTATGCCCAGGACTTTACTGTAGCCGGTGGTTCACTGGGACTGATGCATGCCCGTAAGATCACCAAAATCATGGATCACTCACTTAAAATGCGTGTTCCCCTGATTGGCATCAACGACTCGGGAGGTGCCCGTATCCAGGAAGGTGTTAACTCGCTGGCCGGATATGGCGAAATTTTCTTCCGCAATACACTTGCATCGGGTGTTATTCCGCAGCTTTCAGTTATTCTGGGGCCCTGTGCAGGAGGTGCTGTTTACTCTCCTGCATTAACCGATTTTGTTTTTGTGGTCGAAAACATTTCAAAAATGTTCATCACCGGCCCCAGTGTTATCAAAACAGTGCTGGGTGAAGAAATTTCGATGGAAGAGCTTGGAGGAGCCCGTGTTCATTGCGAAATTGCCGGAAATGCCCATTTTTATGCCAAAACCGAGGTTGAATGTTTTGAGCAGATCAAAAAACTGATTGAGCTCATTCCACGAAACAATACCGATAAAGCACCCATTGTGGCACCCAGGGAACCACTGAAGAAGTACAAGATTGAAAAAATTGTACCCGAGAATCCTAAATTACCTTACGACATCAAGGATGTTATCAGGTCGATTTCGGATGGATCGGAATTCTTCGAAGTGATGGAGTTATATGCTCCCAACATTGTAATCGGGTTTGCACGAATGAACGGACGTACCTGCGGTTTTGTTGCCAACCAGCCCAAAGTGCTGGCAGGTGTGCTCGACTGCGACAGCTCGGATAAGGCTGCACGTTTTATCCGCTACTGCGATTCCTTTAACATTCCGATTATTACCCTCGAGGACATGCCAGGCTACCTGCCCGGTGTTGATCAGGAACACATGGGAGTTATCCGTCACGGCGCAAAAATTCTTTATGCCTACAGTGAAGCAACGGTTCCCAAAATTACAGTGATTATTCGCAAAGCCTATGGAGGTGGATACATTGCAATGAACTCGCGTCACCTGCGTGCCGACTTTGTTTTTGCATGGCCAACAGCCGAAATTGCAGTGATGGGTCCCGAAGGTGCAGCCAATATTGTATTCCGGAAAGAGATCTCCGAAGCCGAAGATCCCGAAGCAATGCGCTTACAAAAAATTGAGGAATACAAGGAAAAATTTGCCAACCCCTTTGTGGCAGCTGCGAAAGGCTATGTCGATGAGGTAATTGAACCCGATCAGACCCGCTCCATGCTGCTTCACGCCTTGAGTGTTTCTGAAAACAAATCGGTTTCGATGCCACGCAAGAAACATGGTATTCCACCCTTTTAAACCACTTAAATATGGAAAATATCAAAGAAGAAGAATACGGAGAATATTCTACATTTTCGATCAGCAGTGGTTTGTACCGTACCGAGCTGACAGAAAAATTCAAAAAACGTCTCAAATGGCAGGCACCCGATCCCAAAAAGATCATTGCCATCATTCCCGGAACAATTCTCGATGTTTTTGTCAAACCAGGCCAACAGGTTGCAAAAGGAGAAGTTTTGCTCCTACTCGAAGCCATGAAGATGCAAAACCAGATTACCATGCCTTTCGATGGAAAAATCAAAAAGGTGAACGTCAAGGCCGACGAAGTAATCAAGAAACTGCATTTAATGATCGAAATTGCATAAAATCAGAAAAGGTGGCCCGAAGGTCACCTTTTTTTATTATTTAATTGGCTGATGCCAAACCGTACAATTTTCGAAATGCTTTGCAACATTATGCTCCAGCGAAGAAAACAAAGCATAAACGGCTGCCCCGCTTCCCGACATGGATGCATAAACAGCTCCCATGCTGTACATCTTTTTTTTAACGGCTGCTATTTCGGGATGAACATCAAAAACACTTTTTTCAAACTTGTTATCAACAATTGACTTCCATTGGGCAACTGGCTGCATAATTCGCTTCCTTAACGACTGTCCGGGTACTTCACGGTGTACATTGCGGTAAGCGTCGGCTGTTGAAACATGCACTGCCGGCTTTACCACCAACAGGTGCCATCCCTTTAAATCGAGCGTCAGCTTAGTTAACATCTCACCTCTTCCCTCGGCAAGAACAGGCTCGTTGATGATGAAAAACGGACAGTCGCTTCCAAGCTGTGCTGCCATATCGAGCAGCTGATTCTGATCTATTTGCAAATCGAACAGCTGATTCAAGCCCATGAGTACATGAGCAGCATCGGACGAGCCGCCCCCAAGGCCGGCACCCGAAGGAATCTGCTTATGCAGATGCATTGCAACGGGAGGCAGTGAATAACGCTCATGCATCAGGCGGTAGGCCTTCACGGCAATGTTCTCCGATGCTGAGACTCCGGTAAGCATTCCGCTCTCACTAAATGAGAATTTGCGTGAAGGAATTATTTCCAGCAGATCGCACCAGTTCAAGGGATAAAAAATGGTTTCGATGTCGTGAAACCCATCAGGACGCATTCTTAAAACTTCGAGCCCGATGTTAATTTTTGCATTGGGATATAAAATCATGAAAGTAATTTTACCTGCTTGCTGCGAAGGTAAAAATTTGTAGGAATAAGCACACTCTTTTGGACTAACAGCACACAAAAAAAACAGTCCCCAAAAAGGAACTGCTTCAATATGCTATAAAATAAAATTGTTGAAACCCTTTGATTATTGAACACGATCGCTTTTTCGCGACTCACTGAGGAATGCTATGCCTACTGCCATTAAGAAAATACCGAATGCAATTAATAAATATAACATAGTTTTAAGTGTTTAGTAACCTCTACAAAAGTATAATAGTTATTCAACCACCTGCTATTCATGGGTTTCATTTTTATGAACGACCACTTTTTCATGATTAACGACTTGTTTTTTTATTTGAACGAAACTCGCACAACAACAATTAACATAAAAAGCTGTTTCCATTTCGATTTTCAGCTTCAATGCAAACAAAGCCCGAAACTAATATTCTCGAAGTTTCAGAACGCATTTGACTAATATTTATCAGTCAAAGTTCAATTTTTGCTATATTTCGCCACAAATTGAGAAAAAAAGCATGAAAACAATAAATATTGCCATTTTAGGCTGTGGAACTGTTGGAGGCGGTGTTGCCAAAATTTTAAATGAAATAAGTGAAAACATCAACCAACGAGCCGATGCCAACATCGTTTTGAAAAGCATTGTTGAACTTGAACCGGCAAATGCTTCGAAACGCTTCGATTTACCGCTTGCGATTTTCATGGGCGGAGGTCGCACTCTTAATCATACCGAGGCAAAGCAATACATCGACGAAGTACTTGCCGATCGTGATATCGACATGGTCATTGAAACCATCGGAGGAACCAGCGACTTTGTTTACGAACTTTGCCTCAACATTATCCAATCGGGCAAGCACCTGATAACTGCCAACAAAGCATTACTGGCCGAGCGGGGTAGCGAAATTTTTGAAGCTGCTGAAGCAAATAATATAAAAATTGGTTTCGAAGCTGCTGTGTGCGGAGCCATCCCCATTGTGAAAACAATCAAGGAGAACCTTACCGGCGACAAAGTTTTATCGGTGTCGGGAATCATGAATGGAACCAGCAATTACATTCTGAGCCGAATGCAAAATGAACACCTCGAATTTGACACTGCACTCGAACTGGCTCAAAAAAGCGGTTATGCCGAAGCCGATCCTACCCTGGATATCAGCGGAGGCGATGCCGGCCATAAAATCATCCTGTTAATTAAACTGGCTTACGGCATCGACGTTTCGATGGACGACTTGTCGATCATAGGTATTGAAAACATTCAAAAAGAAGACATCGATTTTGCCAACGAAATTGATGCAAAAATCAAACTCATTTGTTACGCGAAAAAAATTAATGGCGACATTTATGCCACTGTTCGCCCCATGATGGTAAAAAACAGCAACTTCCTTTCGGGCGTTAACGGAGCGACCAATGCAGTCAGAGTGAACTGCCTTTATTCCGGAAAGCACATCCTGGTTGGAAAAGGCGCCGGCTCGAGTGAAACGGCCATGTCGATTGTTTCCGACGTGGTATTCATTGCCCGTTATGGCGAAAAAATCAGAAATACAGCCGAGAAACAGGAACGAAATTTTGCCAATTCGAGGCACTTTGTTTTTCCTTATCTTATCACCTTCCATACTGCCGACATTCCGGGTACCACAGGGCTTATCACCACGGCCATTGGAAAACAAAAAATCAACATCGACACGGTAAGTCATAACCGTCACAGCGAAGAGAAAGCCATGTTTTCGGTGGCCACCATGCCATGTACCCTCGAGCAAATTGAACAGGCAGTAAGCATCATCAAAGATGAAAGACCGGACCTTTTACTTAGCGAACCCAAAATTATGCCCATTCTTTATTAGCAAAGTTTTTTTAATCCATCAACCAACAATTTTTAATGCAGCCAGATAACGGCTGCTCTTCTATAACTTGTTATTTTTGCCGTTCTAAAGCAACTTTTTTTCTTCGATGCTGTTATCGATGCTGAAGAAATTGTAAATGAAGAAAAATACAGGCACATACAACAGACAGTTTTTTACCATTCTCATAATGGTGAACCTGTTACTGTATCCCTTCGTTTACTCCTTTCAACATGCCCTTACCCATCATCTCGATCAACACCAGCACAACACAGAAAGCAGTCATCACTGCTGCAGTATTGATGTACCTGAACCGGCTGCCGATTTTCATCTTTCCACTCCTGAGGAAGAATGTCCCATATGCAGTTATGAATTTGCCCAGGGGCTGAATGCTGACCCCGTAAACACCAACGGCCCGGCTGTAATTATTGGAAGTGGATTACACGCATACAACCAGTCACTTTTTTGGGCCAGTGTTTTTCAATGCTCCGTTCCCAGAGCTCCTCCAGTTGCTTGCTAAATAATAACTTTTCCAAATATTTTCTTATCCTTCCAGCAACTACGATATCTGCAGGAAGTGATTACCTTGTTTAACATTTCCATCACAATCGCTACAACATAATAATTAATGTATTGTAGTTCTGATTGCTATGGCTCAAAATATAGAATTCACATGTTAAAATATATCGTAACAGGCATCATAGGACTGATGCTTACGCTGTCTGCATATACACAGCATACTGTTAAAGGACTTGTATTCGACCAAAACAGCAGCGAAGCTTTAAGCGGAGCAAGTATCTACCTTCATGAATTAGAAATTGGTACCGTAAGCGATGAGTCAGGTTCTTTTTCCATCCCCAATTTACCCGATGCAAGGCTCACATTCCAAATATCCTTTCTGGGCTACGAAACCAGAATTATTAAAACTGAAAGCGAGGCTTACTTATCAGTTGGTCTTCAACCTACACTGGTCGAAACACCCGAAGTGGTGGTCAGCGCTTCCAACTTTTCATCGCAACATGAAAATGCGGTTAAAATAGAATCGCTGCATGGAAAGGCCATTGCACAATCGGGAAACCCTTCGTTTGCTGCTTCACTGGCTGCCATTCCGGGTGTCGATGCCATCAGCAACGGCAATGGTATAGGCAAACCGGTTATCAGAGGATTGTCCAACTCGAATGTACTCATGCTTAACAATGGTTTCAGAATGGACAACTACCAGTTTTCGGAACTTCACCCTTATGTGGTGGACGAAACCGGAATTGATCGTATTGAAGTCATTAAGGGACCAGCATCGCTGCTTTATGGGGCCGATGCCATTGGCGGTCTGATCAATCTTCTGCCTGAACAACCTGCAGCAGTTGGTACACTGAAAGGCGACGTGGCATTGAGAGCTTATTCGGCCAGTCAGGGCTACTCATTCAATGCAGGCCTGAAAGGCACCAAAGAAAAAACGGCCTGGGGACTTCGGGGAGCTTTAAAAAACCACCGTGACTATATCGACGGAAATGATCAGTTTGTGCCCAACAGCCGTTTCAGTCAACAATCGGTAAAAGCTTTTTTGAATCACAACAACCAGCTTGGTTTTTTTAAACTGGGTTACGAGGTGAATCATCTGGAGCCGGGGATCAGCAATGCGATTTCGGTAAACGAAGTAAAGGAGAACAGTTATGAAAAGTCCATCTGGTTTCAGGATTTGACACACCATACCCTTTCAAGTCGCAACACCTTTTTCATCCAAAATCTGAAAATAAATGCCAATGCTGCCTGGCAGCTCAATCAACGAAGGCTCAACACCGATGAGGAAGGTGAAGTAAACATGCAGCTAAGTGCACTTAGTTATGAAGTGAAAACCTGGCTGCTATCGGGTAAAAACAACGATCTCATTGTAGGTTTTCAGGGTGCACGGCGCAATAACCAAAACAACGAAGCCCATGTACGGGTGTTACCCGACTACCTCGAAAACGAAATCTCGCTGGTTGGGCTCTACCAACATCGTTTGTTCGACCGGCTCAGTTTGCAAACCGGACTGCGTTTCGATCACCGAAGCCTCGATGTTCCCGAGCAGGAAAAAGCATCGCACAGCCACGAAGCGGAAGAAGAAGAGGAGGAAAGCCATGAAGAAGAGCTGATGCCGGCCCTCCAAAAGCAGTACAACAACCTCAGTTTCTCAGCCGGGGCTACTTTGGATTTGTCTCACGAGCTTTTATTCCGCATGAATGTGGCTTCTGCTTTTCGTCCTCCCAATGTTGCCGAACTAAGCCAGGACGGGGTACACGGATCTCGCTATGAAACAGGAAAGCATGACCTTGAATCACAACGCAACTATGAGGCAGACTTTAGCATGCACTACCATACAGGCAATTTTTCGTCCGATGCAGCCGTCTTTTACAACCTGATTCGCCGGTATATTTACCTGGCTCCAACCGACTTACTATACAATGAACTTCCTGTTTATGAATACGGTCAGACCAATACCAGCCTTTACGGCGGAGAGTTCACCCTTCGCTATCACCCGCTTAGCTGGTTCGAAGTAAACAGCCAATACGAATTGGTAAGAGGCATCCGTCAGTCGTCGGATGCCGACGGCAAAAATCTTCCCTTTATGCCTCACGACAAATTAAAAGCGGCCCTGCTTTTTGAGGCAGCATCGGGCAAGATGATCCGGCAACCCTATGCATCGGTCAAAGCAGTTTATGCCTTTGCACAAAACCGGCCATCGGCATTCGAAACAGCCAGCGAAGCCTACCTGCTTTTCGACCTGGAAGCCGGTTTTTCAAGCGGAAAGAACAACAGGGAACTACAGTTCACATTCAATGTAAATAATTTATTCAATACGGTATACACCGATCATCTTTCGCTGCTGAAACCCCTTGGGCTTTATAATCCGGGGAGAAATATCGCCATCGGGATCCGCTATCAATTCTGAGCAGGTCTTCATTCTTAAAAAAATTCCGGAAGTGGTAGTTAGTAGGTCCAGCCTTAATACCTTTGCTTCCATCGCGGTGAATAGATACCCGGTTTTTTATCAAAATTTAAAAGCCCCGCCTGATTCTTCAAGCGGGACTTTCTATTTCCTAATGACTTTTTCCTATTGATTTTTTCTTATTTGTATGCCTCAACGGGCGGACAGGTACAAACCAGGTTTCTGTCGCCAAAGGCATCATCGACACGGGTTACCGGAGGCCAGAATTTGTTTTCCCTGATCAAGGCAGGCAGGACGCAAGCAATTATTCTTTGCACGCCTTGCCTTTTGCCTTGTATGAGCCAATGCATAAACATGAAAATGATCTTTTTAGGCATCAAGAAAATAGCGATTTTTTATACTGATAATCAATGAAATGAATAAATTATTGAAAAATATTTTCAAAATGAGGGTAACCTTTTTGCTGTTTCCGGAATATATAAGTAGCAAGGACAAAAAATTACTAATGATTTAAAGTGTGATATATTAATATATAATGAATATATATAAAGAATAAGCATTAATAGAGTTTGGTTCAAATCGTATTTTCTTTTTAGTTTTATCCCTCTGAACTTAAAACAACCTGACCATGAATATTCCCCAATATTCTACAAGAGCAGTCAATAACATTGAGGATTCTTGCGAAAGCCAATATAAAGTGCTTTCATCGTTCACTTGTACAGATCGTATTAATCAACCAATCATACAATCAAACTTGCTTTTCTCTATGTCCCACTTCCGCCAGTTGACGGAAGCCAGGAGGCTTAAAACCCATGTTGCCTATGAAGAAATATTAAAATAATGCCTGTCAGTTTCTGACGTGAAGGATTGTCCTGAGCATTGCCCGGCTGCAGGCCCATCTGCTTCAACAAAGAAGATAAAATTTCACCTTTAATAAAATGAAAGGCAACACAATCCGAATTGTCAAATCGACGAAGTCAAAATTATGCTGCCTAAGAATCCAAATTATTAATTTGAATTGGGAGCTGTAACTCCCGTTCGCAAAAATAGAAAAAATGAATTCAATAAAAATTTATTGTATTGGTATATTTACCATGCTTTTTCTATTTTCATGTAGTAAGGAAATAGTAGAAAACCGAAATTCAGACAACGAGATTTTGCATTTTAGGACAGAAGTGCAAATGAAGCAAGAACTGAGCGCGGTTTTAAAAATGACAACCGAAGAAAAATCAAATTGGGCATTAACCAATGGCTTTAATTCGTATGGAGTTCAGGCTGACTTGTTTTATGATAAGATAGACCCGGATAGTTTTAAGTCAGAGGAAGAAATAATTCAATTTGTAAACAAGTCCAAATACCTTGAAATTCGCACAGATGACCAGGGTGAGAAATCTGTTGAGATCATTAGTGGCGACAACAGCTTGCGCTATTTCATTAATGATGATAAGTGTTTTACTGTAGCAGATAAAGCCATTAAAATCATTAATGAAAATACTGTTTATACATGCATTGATAATCTAAAAGAGTTAAAAAGCATTGAGGATATTTCTCAAATTGCAGATAATCCAGCGTATTTCGTAAAAAGCCCCCAAATGCTATATTTAAAAAGTATTAACAGTAGCTGTACCTGGGATACAGAGCCTGACACCAAAACTGTAGCAGTAGGCAGATATAGGATATCCATGAATATTTGGGTTACCTATGATAACAATGGAGGTCAAACTAACACAGATTTAGGTTATAAAATCAAATCACAAAAAAGATCAATATTTTGGTTTGCTTATACTACAAGTATCAAGTATGATATTGACATGGTTTCATTGCATACAAATATTCAAAATCCTCTTAACACTGGAAAGAAGTTGGATGATCAAGGCACTAAAGTAGCAAGTTCGATTGAGGATAATTTTTATTCTACTTTAGACTTTTACAGTGCATATAACCCTGAAGTGCACTGGAGTTATTATCACAACTCAGCATCTATAAGAGATGAGGAAGTAGAAGTAACAATGGATTGTGGATTGTAGGTATATTTTAGGAAAGATGGCTGGCGAATTGGCAGTCATCTTTCTTATTGTCAAATAAGTAGACAAAGGCACGAATGTGTTTGGTTTATAAAATAACAACAATGCGTATATTGCGATATTTAAATATTCTTTGTTGTATATTAATTGCGACATCTTGTAGGGAAACCATACCAGAAACATATTCTGATTTTAAATCCCTTCCAGTAGTAAATGCAATTTTAATTGAAGGTGACACCTTGAGTATCAATATTTCTCTGGCTGATCAGCTGGGTGACAAGTCCCTGGAATACATTGAAAATGCCTCTGTTGAGTTGTTTATCAATGACCAGTTTGTTGAAGACCTCAGTTATTCAGATGAAGGCAATTACATTTCAACCACTTTAATAAAATCAGGAGATAAGTACAGGTGTGAAGTACTGGTTCCGGGATATGATACTGTTTATTGTGAACAAATAGTTCCTGACAAACCCAAAATAGTAGAAATAATCCACATTAATGTGGCAGGAAAGGATGAAGAAGATATTAGCTTTCCTGCGATAAAATTAAGTTTTGAAAATAAAGTTTTGTCAAGGTCGTATTATGAAGTTGAGATTTTTCACCTGGATAATTATAGAAATGAAAAAACAAAAGCCAACCTTAAAACCATAACAGATCCTGTTCTATTAAATGAGGGAATACCTCTTGCTTTATTTAGTAATGAACTAATTAAAGATTCAATTTATACCTTACACCTAAACTATTGGACAAATACTTACTCTGGTTCAAAAACCAACATATACCCTTTTGTAGTTGAATTTCGTCAGGTTAGCGAAGATTATTATCGTTATCTCAAGCAATTGTACTTGTATGAAAACGGGCTTTGGGCAGATGGTATTCTCACCAGCATGACTAACAATAATATTTACTCAAATGTTGAAAATGGTTATGGCATTTTTGCAGCCTGTGCTGTGGCGGTTTCAGATACCATAACTCCAAACCTTGACGACTATTATGAGTAGTAAACAAGCACTTTCATTATTCCTATTGCTTCTGTCATCTTATTGCTATGCTCAACAAAGAGTAGTGGGTTTAGTGAAAGATGCCGACAATGGCGAACTATTAATTGGTGCTACTGTATTTTCAGAAGCTTCTCAGACAGTAACTGCAACCAATGCAAATGGATATTTCTCTATCCTGTGCAATGGCGACTCTTTATCGGTTTCTTTTGTTGGTTATCAAACACAGCGTGTAAAGTGCGTTGGCGAACGCATATTGAATATTCACTTAAAACCGGGGCAGTCAATTGATGAAATCAGTGTAATTGCTCAAAGCGTTAACAAATTCAACAGCCATCGTCTAAGTGTAAAAGAAATAAAACTAATCCCTGCTCTGGGAGGTACACCAGATTTGCTTAAAACCTTACAATTACTACCCGGGATTCAATCGCAGGCCGAAGGAACAAGTCACATGAATGTTCGTGGTGGAAATCCGGGTGAAAACCTCTATCTGTTAGATGATGTACCCTTGATATACATAAACCACCTGGGCGGATTTATGTCGGTTTTTAATCCCGATATGATCAACAACATTGAAGTATACAAAGGTGGTTTCCCTGCAAAATATGGGGGAAAGCTGAGTTCTATTGTGGCCATTAACCAGAAGGAAGGCAATATAAACGATTGGAAAGGCAGCTTGGGGCTTGGGATAAGTGATGCATCGTTTAGTATAGAAGGTCCCTTGATGGATAAAAAAGCCAGCTTGATCGTTACTGGCCGCAAAACACTGATCGATTATCCTATGATGTTATTGAGTATGCTGGTCGATCAGGATTTCGTTATTTATTATGGTTTTCACGATATCAATGCAAAGTTCTCTTATCGGCCCAATAGTAAAAACAGCTACCATATAAACTTATACCAGGGAGATGATTACCTCAACTATCAGTCCGATTTTAAAAGTCGCAAAACGGAGTTTGCTAAGATTAAGAATAGTTGGGGAAATTGGATGCTGTCGGGGCGTTGGAGCAGGGTGCTAAATCCTCGTTTGTTTGTTAATAATATTCTATCTACTACTAATTACCGCTTAAAGGTTGTCCGTAAATTCACAACAAATTCGCAACAAAATCCGACAAATTACAGAAGCCGTTATTTGTCGAGAGTAAATAATCTTTCATTTCGCAGCGACTGGCAGTACAAGGTTAATATAGATTACTCAATCTATTTTGGAGGAATGTCTTCTCTCGTAAAACACGTACCTAATAAAATTGAAACCTCTGATTATGAGCAGGAATATTTTGAAAAAATAAGGTCGTTTGAGAATGTGTTTTACTTGAGCAATCAATACTGTTTGTGGAATCTGTTTGATTTAGATCTGGGCTTTCGTTTTGTCAATTACATGAACCATGGTTTTTCAAAAACAGTGTTGGAACCTCGGATTAATATTGATTTCACTCCTCACCCCACTCAGTCAATCAATTTTAATTATCAGATTATTAATCAATTCTCACACCTATTGTTGACAAGTGGAGCCATATTGAATAACGAAATTTGGGTGCCCGCTGATGAGAAATTGGAACCTTCACAATCCAGACAATATTCCCTTGGGTGGAAAAGCAGTATCAAAAATGACGAATATATTGCTGAGTTGAATGTGTATTATAAGTATTTAAACCATCTGGCAACTTATAAGGAAGGATATTCCAACTTGCTTGGTGACGGGGGCTGGAGGAATAAAATTGAAACAGAAGGAAGCGGCAAGTCTAAGGGACTTGAGTTATTAATTAAGAAAAACAAAGGAACATGGACCGGTTTCATTGCATATACCTATTCAAAAACTACCCGCAGGTTTGAAAAAATAAACAAGGGACAGGAATTTATATTTACATATGACCGCCCCCATTCCGCTTCAATAAACTTAAGTCGAAAGCTTTCTGATAAATGTACGGCAAGTTTTACATGGGTGTATCAAACAGGATTACCATATACTCCTGTAATTGGACGTCAAAATACCTTTAATCTAATAAATGCCTATAATCGCAAAGACATATATAATGAGGCCCTAATTTATGGAAAGAGAAATAGCAGTCGTATGCAAGATTATCATCGCCTGGATATTGGCTTGAATTACAAATTAATCACAAAAAAGGGAAGAAATGCAGACTTGAACCTATCAGTTTACAATGCATACAATCGGCATAATGCAACAGCCTATTATTATTCTGGTTTAGAAGAGGAGCCGGGGACTATTGATTCTAAAGGAGAGTATCATCCTTTTAAGAAATACAAAGTAAGTTTTTTCCCGCTAATTCCAACTGTTTCCTATAAAGTGTATTTCGATTAGAACAAAGTTTAAATCAATAAATATCAACCACTTACTTTTTAATTGAAATCAATATTGTGTGCAAATCCTCCTATATTGAGGAGTGCACAAACAGGATTGAATAATTAACCTCAACCTTCCTGCCGTCGTAATGCCATAACTTATGGGGCGTAGGAGGGAACCCTGACCTTTAATGGGGTTATCTTTTCTATTGTTTCGGAATAAAAACAATTGGCTATATTTCGGTTGAGGTAGAACCGTATTTCAAGTTAATATGAAGGTTATTATAGCAATTCTTTTATTGTTTTTCTCCTTATCCTGTGTGCAAGAGGTTGATTTAAGCATTCAGGATGGAGCTAGTCGACCGGTAATGAATTGTATTTTTAATCCCGATAGCTCATTCAGTGTGTTTTTAACAGAAAGCAATTCTGAAGAATACCTGGATGATGCGGAGGTTAAACTTTACAAGGACGATTCGCTGCTGGAAATACTGGAGTATTCTAATAATTGTTTTAGCGGAGAAACCAGTCCCCAATTATCCCATGCATACACTTTAGAAGTGGAAACAAAGCAATATGGGACTGTGAAATCGACTGACCGCTTACCCAATAAGGCTATTAAAATAGAATCGATGGTACAAACTGACAGTTCCATTTTTTTTCCATACAAAATAATGCCCCTTATGCAACCATTGAAATTTCGTTTAAAGATGAGCCCATTGTCAATAATTATTACGAGTTGTCAATAATTCGAAAAATTGATACAGTAGATATTGAGATAATAACAGATCCAGTGTTCTTTTTGATTTTTCCTTCAGAAGAAGATTTCAAAATTGATTTACAACATGAACAACTTATGCTCTTTAGTCAGGATGAATCAATAGTAACTGAAGGTTTAGACCGGCAGGTTGATTTGCTTGTTGGTTATTCCTCTTTGTTTATTAATGACAGGTTATTTGATGGCGAAGAGAAAAGCTTATCGATTCAGTACATCCCATATTACCACATGAATTCATATTGTAAAGTGGATAAACGAAAATTTATTGTTCAGTTGAGATCAATTAGCGAAAATTACTATTTGTACAGGAAAAGCGAAGTTGTATATAAGAAGTATAAACGACAGGAAGCCCTCTGGAAAGATGCTGACAGTTATGGTCAAATTTTCTCTAATGTAGAAAATGGATTTGGACTTTTTGCTGCTTATGTGGCATCATTCGATTCACTAATAGTAAGTAATGGGCAATAGTATTTTACATATAAAGTGGAATTTGGTTTTTTGCCTTTTGCTGGTTAATTTTTTTAGTTGGGCACAAAACAAGGTACACATTAATGGATTGATTGCAGATGCTGTTACAGGCGAAGTGCTTATCAATGCAAGTATCTACAATAAAACATCAAAAACAGCTTGCTTAAGCAATGCTTTTGGATATTATAATTTATCGGTTGAAAAAGGCGTGCCTGTAGAGATCGTTATTTCATATATGGGATATTCAGAACAACAGGTTTTTTCTTCATTTAAATCTGATACCTCGATCAATTTTCATCTTTCTCCAGACAACCATCAACTTGAAGAAGTTAAAGTACACGCCAATAAAGTAAACAATCGAGAGCTTGGCATTATGCGAATGACAAATACGCAGATCAATTCGGTTCCCGCTTTGGGTGGCGAAGGTGATGTACTGAAAGCTTATCAAAGTATGCCGGGTATTGCTGTGGGAGCCGAAGGGCGAAGTGATATCTATGTTCGTGGCGGCGGGCATGATCAAAATTTATTTATTCTTGATGATATTCCACTGTATTACATCAACCATTTAGGTGGATTTGTATCAGTTTTTAATTCCGATGTTATTAAAGATTCAAAAATTATTAAGGGAGGCTTTCCTGCCAAGTATGGAAACCGATTATCTTCTGTAATAGATATTCGAATGAAAGATGGTAATAGTAAATCGTTCCATGGTAGTGCCAGTATTGGACTAATTAGTTCAAAAATAGCTCTTGAGGGGCCAATAAAAGACGGATCGACCACTTTTATGATTTCTGCAAGACGCTTAATGTGGGATGTTTTTGTGATGAAACCTTTATCAGCAATCCTGAATTCAGGTGATTTAATTACAGGCTATACCTTTTACGATATTAATGCAAAAGTCAAACATAAGTTGTCGGACAAAGATTATTTGTATTTTAGTTTCTACAATGGTGACGACATAACATCAAACATTTTTAATATTGATGAAACTTCAAAACAGCTAACCCAGCAAAAATGGGGGAATTTCTTAACTGCACTACGCCATAATCGTATTTACAGTAAAAAGTTATTTTCAAATTCAACAATTTCATATACTAAATTCAGGTATTTGTCCGATTCAAGATATAGCGATTCTTCTGAAGAAACAGAACATTCTTACCAATCGTCATTGTCATCAAGTATTAACGATTTAATGGTAAAAACAAACTTTGAATATTTCAAAAACAACCATTACAAGTTAGATTTCGGAGGTGGTTTTACTATTCATAATTTTCAACCAGGCAAGCAAACCGTTGAAGAAATCTCAGAAGCATCTAAAATTGATACCACATTGAATCAATCTATTCTACATTCGTATGAGCGTTTTTTATACTTCGAAAACCAGATTAAATTAGGCTCAAAAATTAACATGAACCTTGGGCTTAGAGCAACAAACTATTCCATTCAACAAAAGTCTTTTAATTCTTTAGAACCTCGTTTTATATTCGATTATTCCTTCACTTAGCTATACCTGGAAGTGGTAGTTAGTAGGTCCACCCTTAATACCTTTGCTTCCATCGCGGTGAATAGATCCCCGGTTTTTTATCAAAATTTAAAAGCCCCGCCTGATTCTTCAAGCGGGACTTTCTATTTCCTAATGACTTTTTCCTATTGATTTTTTCTTATTTGTATGCTTCAACGGGCGGACAGGTACAAACCAGGTTTCTGTCGCCAAAGGCATCATCGACACGGGTTACCGGAGGCCAGAATTTGTTTTCTCTGATCCAATCGAGGGGGAAAGCTGCAGTAGTACGTGCATAAGAATGCTTCCAGTCGTCGGTCACCACCATGTCCTGGGTATGAGGTGCATTTTTCAAAACATTGTCCTGACGGTCGGACTCACCACTTTCAACCGCTTTTATTTCGGCATAAATCGAATTCATGGTTTCGATAAAACGGTCGAGTTCGTACTTCGACTCACTTTCGGTCGGTTCGACCATCAGGGTTCCATGTACGGGAAATGAAAGTGTAGGTGCATGAAAGCCGTAATCCATCAGGCGTTTGGCAATGTCCAGCTCGCTGATTCCGGCCGTCTGTTTCAAATGACGGCATTCGAGTATCATTTCGTGGGCTACTCGTCCATTTTCGCCGGTATACAAGATTCCGTAGTTATCTTTCAGATGATGGGCAATGTAGTTGGCATTCAAAATGGCTACTTCGGTAGCTTTTCGCAATCCGTCGCCGCCCAGCATTTTAATGTAGCCATAGGTGATGGGCAATACCGAAGCGCTTCCCCATGGTGCAGCCGATACGGCATGCAATCCGATGTGCCCGTTATTCATCACCGGGTGCGAAGGCAGGAATTCGACCAGGTGTTTGGCCACTGCAATGGGCCCAACGCCCGGACCACCGCCTCCGTGAGGAATAGCAAAAGTCTTGTGCAGGTTCAGATGACAAACATCGGCTCCAATCACACCAGGATTGGTAATTCCCACCTGGGCATTCATGTTGGCGCCGTCCATGTAAACCTGCCCGCCATAACTGTGGATCAGTTCACATACTTCAACCACCGAGGCCTCAAAAACACCGTGAGTTGAAGGATAGGTAATCATCAACGCTCCCAGTTCATCCTTGTGTTCTTCTGCTTTTTTACGGAGGGTTTCCACGTCGATGTTGCCTTTTTCATCGCAGGGAGTCACGACTACGTTCATACCGGCCATGACTGCACTTGCAGGGTTGGTTCCGTGCGCCGACGAAGGAATCAGGCACACTTTGCGATGTCCTTCACCCCTGCTTTTATGGTATTCCATAATCACCATCAAACCGGCATATTCTCCGGCAGCTCCCGAGTTGGGCATCAGGCTCACATCCTCAAGGCCGGTAATACGGGCCAAATCACTTTTCAGCTCTTCCATCATTAACTGATAGCCCATGGCCTGGTTCTTCGGCACAAAGGGATGAATTCCGTTGAACTCGATCCAGCTAAGCGGCAGCATTTCGGTTGCTGCATTCAGTTTCATTGTACACGAGCCCAGCGAAATCATGGAGTGGGTAAGCGAAATATCACGATGCTCCAGCTTTTTAATGTAACGCACCAATTCGGTTTCCGAACGATAGCGGTTGAATACTTCGTGCTCAAGGTAAGGACTTGTGCGGGCAAAACGCTGATCGATAAGGCGCTCTCCGGGATAAGCGGTATAAACAGGCACTTTTCGGTTGGCTGCCTTGGCAAATACTTCAACAATCCAGTTGATGTCCTCAACATTGGTGGTTTCGTCAATGCTCAGTCCCACCTGTCCGTTTTCAAAATAACGGAAGTTCATTTTCAAATCGAGCGACAACCATTCAATGTCTTCCACTTTGACATGACGGGGCAAACTGAAGCGGATGGTATCAAAGAAATGCTCGTTGTGCTGTTTGTAGCCCAGTTGCTGAATTTCGTCGGAAAGCAAAGCGGCAATAGCATGGATACGTGCCGCAATGGAATAAATTCCCCGTGGACCATGATACACACCATAAAAACCGGCCATGGTGGCCAGCAGGGCCTGGGCGGTACAAATATTCGAAGTGGCTTTTTCGCGTTTAATATGTTGTTCGCGGGTTTGCAGCGCCATGCGCAAAGCGCGTTTGCCATTGGCATCTTTGGTAACGCCAATGATTCGACCGGGCATGTTGCGTTTGAATTCCTCGCTGGCTGCGAAAAAAGCTGCATGCGGTCCACCATAGCCCATGGGTACGCCAAAGCGCTGGGAGTTTCCGAAACAAATGTCGGCCCCCCATTCACCCGGAGGAGTCAACAGGGCCAGACTGAGCAGATCGGCTGCCACAGCCACTTTGCATTCATTCTTATGTGCCGTATCGACCAGGGTACGGTAGTCTTCGATGTTCCCGTCAGAATTGGGGTATTGTACCAAAACGCCAAATACCTTGTCGTTGAAACCAAAATTCCGGTAATCTTCCGTCTTCAGCTCGATATTGAGCGGTTCGGCGCGGGTAATGAGCACATCGAGGGTTTGCGGCCATATTTTTTCATCAACCAGCAGGATGTTGGCTTCGTTTTTCTTCTGATCGCGGGTGCGGGTGTTGTACATCATGATCATGGCTTCGGCTGCCGCGGTGGCTTCATCGAGCAGTGATGCATTGGCCAGCGGCAGTGCTGTAAAGTCGCAAATCATGGTTTGATAGTTGAGCAGCGCCTCAAGCCGTCCCTGTGAAATTTCAGCCTGATAGGGAGTATAGGATGTGTACCACACCGGATTCTCGAGTACATTGCGCAGAATAACTGCCGGCGTGATGGTATCGTAATACCCCATACCAATGTAGGTATTGAATACCTTGTTTTTTCCGGCCAAATCATGAATTTTCCTGTAATACTGGCGTTCGGTAAGTCCGGGTCCCATTTTGAGTGGCTCCTTCAATCGGATATTTTCAGGAACCGTTTGATTAATCAACTCGTCCATCGAAGCCACTCCGATGGTTTTCAACATTTCATCAATCTCATGTGAGCGGGGACCTATGTGGCGCCATCCAAATTTATCGTTTTTTATCACGGCTGAATTATTTAAATGTACACTTTGTGAACAAAGATAGATGAAAAAAACAGGTCAAAAGTATGACATAAATTTCGATTCATCTAAATAGTTAAGAAGCGCTTGTCTGTGTTGTTTTATTGCAGAAACGGATTCATGGCTCTTTCTTCGCCAATGGTGGTCGAAGGCCCGTGACCGGGATAAACAACAACCTGATCGGGCAAACTCATCAGTTTCGTTTTTATTCCGTCGATAAGGCTTTGATAATCGCCCCGGGGAAGATCGGTGCGGCCAATGCTGCCTTTAAACAAAACGTCGCCGGCAAAAAGCACCTGATGGTCTTCGTCGTACAAACAAATACTGCCCGGAGAATGACCCGGTACATGGATGGCGCGGAAGTTAATACTTCCGAAACGGATGTACCCATCGGCTTCGATTACCACATCGGCCGGACGGATGGCCTGAATTTCCATGCCAAACATGGCTCCCTGCGAAGGTGCCGAATCGACCAGAAATGCATCTCCGGCATGGGCTTCCCATTGAAGCCCGTAACTTTCGCGACACTTCTGAACCCCTAAAATGTGATCGAAGTGACAATGTGTATTGATCAGTTTGACCGGTTTCAATTTTTGATTGCTGATGTACTGGTCAAGGTTTGTGAACTCCTTTTCGGTAAAACAGCCGGCATCGATGATGGCACAATCGCCGCTTTCGTCGTAGACCACATAGGTATTTTCCTGAACCGGATTAAAAACAAAGGCATGAACTTGTATCATTTTTATTTATTTACTGGTTTATGTTGTACCCTTTAACAAGGGAACAAAGCTAAAGTTTCCGTAGCGTTCTTCTTCAAAGCTGTTTTCACCGGTGCGTGTCAGCACCATCATAACCTGATGATCGGACTGATTGACAGGAATCACCAAACGTGCACCTATTTTTAACTGTTGCTTAAGGTCTTCGGGGATAAAGGGCGCCCCTGCCGTTACAATGATCCCGTCGAAAGGGCCGTAGGTTGGCAGGCCCTTGTATCCATCGCCAAAAAAGAAAACCGGATGATAGCCCATCGATGGAAGCAATTGCTGCACCTTTACATACAATTCACGCTGCCTTTCGATGGTGAACACCCTCGCTCCCAGTTCGAGTAAAACAGCCGCCTGATAACCAGAGCCTGTACCTACTTCAAGTACTTTGTCGGCAGGCTTAATGTTAAGTAGTTGTGTTTGATAAGCAACGGTGTAGGGTTGTGAGATGGTTTGTCCGGCACCAATGGGAAAAGCCTGATCCTTGTAGGCAAATTTCACAAAACCGCTTTCCATAAACAGGTGACGGGGTATTTTACCAATGGCTTCAAGTACCGGTTCGTTGGTTATCCCTTTCTGGCGAATGGCTTCAACCAGACGCCGTCGCATTCCCTGATGTTGTAATGTATCGTTCAGCATATCTTTTTAAGCCTGAGTTCAAAAATAAGCCATCTGTTTTAATAAGCGAACAAGTTCTGTGGAAAAAGCTTTTTAGTAAAAAAAATACCCATTCAGTGGTAAATGCAATATTTTTTACGAATTTGTAAGCATGATTCGATGTTTAATAGTTGGACAACAGGAAGATATTGACCGTTATCTCCCCATTGTATCGGGCATTTCTTACTTTAGCAAAGTAAACTCCCTGCTGCTTACTGACAGCGTTCCTGATAATTACCGGCAGGTGCTTGTGGCGAACGACGCCCTGATGCTGATAAGCGCAGTGAGCGATGTTGACTGGCTCATCCTCCCCATTAAACTGCAATGCAAGGTATTGCTCTGCGACCAGCCCCATCTTTCGCTTACTGATTTAAGCAAGCTGTTTCAATTGCACACCGAGTCGCGAAACATAATGTACCTCCAAATTAATGAGCTGCACCATCCGCTGATTGAAGATTTTATCGAAACCACGGGCCATCATCTCTTATTCAGATATACACGCAGCATTAACAGTAAAAAAGACGTTCGCAGTGCACTGGTGAATGCCTTGAGCCTGCTCACCCTGATGTCGCCCCTGCAGGTGAAAAAAATCGATATCAGTTCGATCTCGCCCGATAAAAAAGGACGGCCTGCATACAAAATACGACTTAAGATGTACGACAGTTCACTGGCATACATCGTGCTAAAACTTAACGCTCAATCCGAACACAGTATTATTATTGAATCGAAAAACGGAAATTTCACTTTTAACTTTACTCAGAACTACATTGAAAACATTCATGGAACCCGTTTCGAAGGAGAAAAAACCAACGATTCACAACTCATTTCAAAAGCCATCAACAGTTTTGCACTTTGTATTATTATGAACGAGCACCCACGCTTCACTTTCTTTCACTATAGCCTTGTATTTCAACTTTTGAATAAATTTGAGAACATTTTACTTCAGAGTATCTGAAAAGATCAAAAAAAAAGTAGTTTTGCGCACAATATAATTCAGGGGGACTCGTTTTCAATACTGCAATAGTATCAACCCGTTAATCAATTGACCAGTAATTTAACCTGCATGAATAAGCGTAAACAGGTATCAATTTACATGCTTTTTGATGCCCTGGCTGCTGCCCTGGCATGGTGTTTATTTTATATTTTCAGAAAAATCTACCTTGAACATGGTGTTTTTCAGGAAGTAGGCAAACTACAACTGGATACCAATTTCTGGATAGCACTTTTTGTTTTACCCGCTATCTGGCTTGCTTTTTATTATACAACAGGCTTTTACAACGACATTTACCGCCGGTCACGACTCATCGATCTGGGACAAACTGTATTTACCACCATCATCGGGGTGACCGTCATTTTCTTTGTCCTACTGCTCGACGACAACATTTCGACCTACAAAAACTACTACCATTCCTATTTTACCCTGTTGGGGCTTCATTTTATTTTTACTTTCGTGCCCCGGATCATTCTCACCACGAGAACCATTCACCGTGTACACCAGCGTAAAATTGGATTCAAAACCCTGATCATAGGAAGCAACGAGCAGGCCATCCGCCTGTTCAAAGAAATGACCTCGGGGCAACAAACCACCGGCAACATATTTTTGGGCTTTGTTAAAATCGACAATAAGAATGAACTCCTTTTGGAGCAGCATCTGCCATTGCTGGGCACCATTAAAGATGTTCCCCGCTTGATTGATGAGAACCATATTGAAGAAATCATCCTGGCCATTGAAACCTCGGAACACAACAAGATTCAGGAAATTCTTTCAACACTCGACTACCGGAATATAACCGTCAAAGCCATTCCCGACATGTACGATATTCTATCGGGTACTGTGAAAATGAGTACCATTTACAGCAGTCCGCTGGTTAAAATCTCGAACGGCATCATGCCTGCATGGCAGGAAAACCTGAAACGCATCATCGACATCGTATTTTCTACCCTGGCACTGATCGTTTTTATTCCCTTCTTCCCCTTTGTATATTTTGGCATCAGAACCTCGTCGAAGGGGCCCATACTTTATTCGCAAAAACGGGTTGGAAAATATGGAAAGGAATTTACCATTTTCAAGTTCAGAAGCATGGTAACCGATGCCGAACCCAACGGACCGGCGCTTTCTTCAACCGACGATCCGCGTATTACCCGCTTCGGGCAGTTCATGCGACGTACTCATGTTGACGAGATTCCGCAGTTTTACAATGTAATCAGGGGGGACATGTCGTTGGTTGGCCCACGCCCCGAACGCAGGCATTATATTGATGAAATCAGAAAGCAGGCTCCGCATTACATCCAGCTTCAAAGAATCCGCCCGGGAATCACCTCGTGGGGACAGGTAAAATACGGTTACGCTTCCAACCTGGAACAAATGCTTGAGAGGGTTCCTTACGATATTCTGTACCTGAAAAACATTTCGCTGTATCTCGATTTCAAAATCCTCATTTACACGCTAATCAACTGTTTTTCGGCCAAAGGGAAATAAACAACGAATTATTCTCCTTCATTTTTCCGGTTTTCTTCTTCAATCATTAATACAATTTGTTCAATCACATAGTGTTTGTATAAGGGATCGTATTCTTCCTTCAAATCGTTATTGAATATTTTGGCAATCCCCTGCCAGAACAGAGCGGGCACCCCTCCTTTGATTTCCTTGATGATTGAAAAAGAGGTATTGCCCGTTTGCCGGTCGATGAGCAACATCAGATACCTGCCTTCGGAGATGGTAAATCGTTTCAGCTCTTCTTCGTGTTTGGCAAACAATTCCTTTTCCACCTGACGAACATACTTTCGCTTTTCACGTTCGTTATCGCTGGCTTCGTATTTTTCATTGTAATATTCAAGTTCCTTTGCCGCTTCGATGGCAAAAGGATAAACTTTTCGCAGTTTTGCCACCAAACGCGTATAACGACGATAATTCATCGTACGTCCCTTTCGTGGATACACATCGACCTGTTCCAGTTTGACAAAAACCAGCGAATCGTTCCCCATACGCACGGCAGCAAGCGAATCGGTCTCGCTGCTTTTCTGTGCCATAAGTCCTGCAGGAACTATCAACATCAAATACAATATCAACTGCTTCACCATCACTTGCATCCTCAAAAATAAAGATTCATTTTAATAAAAATCAAACTGCGGCCGCAAATACCATGCAAACTTTCCGAAATCAATTAACTGAATAAAAAGAACCAGCACTTCGAACAGAATTCTTTAAATTAGCGCCACCAATAAAACACGACAAGAATGCAAAATGTAGCGATTAACTCAGAAATTGGTGTACTTGAGGGAGTTGTACTTCATACTCCCGGGCAGGAAGTAGAAAAAATGACGCCTGAAAATGCCGAGCGGGCCTTGTACAGCGACATTCTCAACCTTTCGGTGGCCCACGAAGAGTACCGGCAATTCAAGGGAGTACTTCAAAAACACTGCACTACCTACGAAGTAAAGGAGCTGTTGAGTGATATTTTAGATGACGAAAAAGTGAAAAACAAGCTGCTTGAACAGGTTTGTAACAGTGAAGGGGTCCCTGAGCTGAAACATGAACTTACCAGGCTCGACAAAGGTGAAGCAGCACGCCAGCTCATCGAAGGGGTGGAACTCATCAGGGACAATCTTACCAAATACCTGAGCATCGAACGCTACAGCCTGCGGCCTTTGCACAATTTTTTATTTACCCGCGATGCTTCAATGAGCATTTACAACAAGGTCCTCATCGGGAAAATGGCCAGCAACGTACGAGACCGTGAATCGGTAATCATGGAAGCCATTTTCAACAATCACCCTCATTTTGGCGTTGAAACGGTAAACGCTTCAAGGCTTAGCAGTCAGCAGGCCCTCGATACCATCCGCATCGAAGGTGGCGACGTGCTCATCGCCCGCGACGACGTACTGGTAATTGGTACCGGCATCAGAACCTCCACCCAGGGAATCGACTTTCTGATTGAAGCCATTAAAACGGAAAAGAAAGAAATACAACACATTATAGTACAGGAATTACCCGAAACACCCGAGTCGTTCATTCACCTCGACATGGTTTTTACCCTGCTCGACCGCGACGCCTGCATGGTTTACGAGCCGCTGTTTCTGATGCATAACCGTTTTCGTACCATCCACATTACCATCAGCAACGGAAAAGTAGTCTCGATAAAAAATGAACCCGGCTTGCTGTCGGCACTGAAATCGTTGAAGTTCGACCTGAAACCCATCAAATGCGGGGGCGACGATGCATGGCATCAGGAGCGGGAGCAATGGCACAGCGGAGCCAATTTTTTCGCCATTGCACCCGGAGTGGTTATGGGTTACGAACGAAACAATTACACGGTTGAAGAGCTCAACAAAAATGGTTTCGACGTAATAAAAGCCAAAGACATCATTGAGAAGAACCTTCCAATTCCCACCAAAAAAACGATCATTACCATTGCAGGTGCCGAACTGGCCCGTGGCGGAGGCGGTGCGCGGTGCATGAGCATGCCGGTAAGAAGGAAAAAAGTAGACTGGTAAGAACAAAAAAAGAGTATCCCATGCGTAAACTGAAAAACAGCGAACTGAAACGGATTGATATCGAAACTTTCAAAAGAAGCAACAAAACGCCTTTGGTGGTGGTGCTCGACAACATCCGCAGTGCCAACAACATTGGGTCGGTTTTTCGTACTTCCGATGCGCTGTTGATCGAGCACCTTTACCTGTGCGGCTATACGGCCACTCCGCCACAAAAGGACATTCACAAAACAGCACTCGGTGCCGAAAAATCGGTCGACTGGACTTATTTTAAAGACACCCTTGAGGCGGTCAATCAACTAAAAGAACAGGGATACATGGTATATGCCATCGAGCAGGTTGATAAAAGCATCAGTCTGCCCGACTTTCAACCCTCACAACTCGACCGCATTGCCCTGGTTTTCGGCAACGAGGTAAAAGGGGTTCAGCAAAAAGTAGTGGATGCCTGCCACGGAGCCATCGAGATCCCCCAGTATGGCACCAAGCATTCGTTCAACATTGCCGTAAGTGCCGGCATCGTTTTGTGGGATCTTTTCAATAAATTAATGTTTAAAGAACCCGATTGAAATAGCAGGAGACTAAATTCACTGCTAAACACAGCATCATGAAAATCGAAGAAAACGACATTATTATTGAAAGCTGGAATGAGCTGTGCGACAGCTTATTTGTCGATTCATGGAACTGCAGCATCAACCGTTACCGTACCGACTATGCCTACCGTGGACTAAACGATAAGAGCTGGAAACTCGAAAACAGCTTTATGCGCAACTGTTGCAATAATCCCAACCTTGAATATCATATGTTGCGCAATTTCAGGAAATACGCGAAGATGCCCGACTCTGGCCTTTTCTCAAGCGATTGGAAAGTAATTACCATTGGTCAGCACTATGGGCTTCCAACCCGACTGCTCGACTGGACATACTCCCCATTTATTGCTGCCCATTTTGCTACCAACGACATCAGTCGTTACGACAAAGACGCTGTAATATGGCTACTAAATTTTGTAAAGATCAACCACTTGCTGCCCCCTCCTTTCCGCACCGTACTTGAACAGGAGAAAGCCAATGCTTTTACCATCGAAATGATTGAAAACGCAGTTCCTACCATCAATCAATTCGATCGGCTTACAAAAGACGAACTGCTGCTCTTTTTTGAACCTCCTTCGATCGATGATCGCATCATCAACCAGTTTGCCTTTTTCTCGGCCATGTCGAATCCGATAGCACCATTGGAGAATTGGCTCAGCTCCCATCCCGATCTTTATAAAAGAATTATCATCCCGGCACAACTCAAATGGGAAGTGCGCGATAAACTCGATCAGGCAAACATCACTGAACGCATCCTTTTCCCCGGTCTCGACGGACTGGCCAAATGGCTGTCGCGTCATTACACACCGAAGATTGATTAAAATCCCCAGACTACTTATTTCTTTAGCGTAAATTGTGCCAACAGCTGTTTCAAACTTTCGGCCTGTGCCGAAAGTTCTTCAGCACTGGATGCCATTTCTTCCGATGAAGCTGCATTTTGCTGTGTGGTATTGTTCATTTCGTGCAGCGATGCATTTAACTGTTGAATGCCGCCCCCCGATTCGATATTGGTTTGAACCAGATCCTGTACATTCACCGAAGTTTTTTCCAGCTCCGGAATCAAACGCGCAATGTCCTTCCCGGCTGTTTCTGAGTCTTTCTGATTGGACTGTGAAATGGCATTCACCTCACTGGCCAGCTTCTTACTTTCGCTGGCCAACTTTTGTACCTCGTCGGCCACCACCGCAAAACCTTTTCCGTGCTCTCCTGCCCTTGCTGCCTCCACGGCTGCATTCAAGGCCAGAATATTGGTTTGAAATGCGATATTGCTCACTCCGTTAATTTTTTCGCTTATTTCACCATAGGTTTTCATGGCAGCCCTGAGTCCGTTGAGCATGCCATTGATGCCCTCCATCACCTGCTCGGTCATCTCACCAGTCATTCTCGATTTGCTGATGTTATTGGCAATTACATTCGATATTTCTTCGAAAGTTGAGCTAACTTCCTCAATGTTCGAAGCCTGTTCGCTGGCGCTTCCCGATAGTTCTTCAGCGATTGCACTTAGCTGAATGCTACTGTTATTAAGCTGTTCCGAAGTTATCTGAATCTCAGAAAGTACACGGTTCAGCGCTTCAACATGATGGAACAGGGCATTGTTTAGCCGGGCCACCTCGTCACTGCCCTGTACTTCTTCAATTTCCATATCCAACTGTCCTTCGGATAGTTGTAGCACTTTATCAATCGAGCGATTGATTGGCTTGGAAATGGTTTTTCGAATTAACAGAAAAATACCTATACCAACCCCAAAATTAAGTGGCAAAACCCAAAGGATATGAATTTGGCCCAAAATACCCACCATATACATATCAAAACTTACCAGCAGAGCCAAAATAACTGCTGCCCGCGAAATTCTGAACATAAATGATTTCTTGAAAATTAACTTCAGGATCATACTGGCAGCAGGAAAGCTGCCCACCGATACCAGTGCAGCAAACAAATAATCGTTCATCCCCTCTTCTTTTTAAAATAAAACACCCTTGTTCTTCGAACTGCCACAGCTTACCCATTGCAGAAGACAGTACGCTATAACTTCTCCCTTAAGAAAAGTATCAATTTTGCGTGCAAAGGTAGGTGGCAATGCGGGAAACACATTTCTTATTGATAAGCAGAAAAAAGAATTAATTACAAATTAAGGTTGAAGGGCCATTAAACGTTCCAAAAGAAATTCATTTTAGATATCCTTAGGGCACGGACGATCATTAGCGTTTCACCCACAAGAAAAAAGAGTTAGCAAAATCTTGCTAACTCTTTCATTTTCAAGTGGAGAATATCGGAATCGAACCGATGACCTTTTGACTGCCAGTCAAACGCTCTAGCCAACTGAGCTAATCCCCCGTTGTTTTTTTGGTGCTGCAAATATATAATTTTTTCTGAAAAACCACTCAACACAAAATAAAATATCATTTGGAATGAAAATTGCTTTATTATTTCCATCTAACCTTCACTGCAAACTGACCATAAAACTCAAATTATGGAAACGAAAAAAAACCCGCGTGTGAATCTTGAAAACAGAAAAAGGGAGTTTTTTCTGTACGGACTGATCATTAGTTTGACCCTGGTGCTTCTGGCCTTTAAAGGGACCAAAGAAGTTGCAGTCATTGAAATCCCGGAAGCCAGAGATGGTGCCGATGTGGCCGAAATCTTTATTCCGCCAACCCATGAGCCGGAAAAAAAGATCATTCAACCTCCGCCACCATTGAAATTATTCAACACCATTAACATTGTTAACAACAATGAAAAAACAGCAGCTGTTGAATTAGCTTTTGATGAATTGGACGATCCACTTCCGCTACCGTACATTCCGGAAGAAAAAGAGCCAGACGACGAACCAGTCCTTTTTGCTGAACAGATGCCCGAATTCCCGGGTGGAATGGCCAGTCTTAACCGCTGGTTAAGTCGCAATCTGGTTTATCCTGCTTCGGCTCAGCAATTGGGACTCGAAGGCAGAGTTTATCTTAATTTTGTAGTGGGCAAAGATGGCTCCATAAGCAACATTAACGTAAGCCGTGGAGTTGCCCCCCTGCTCGACCAGGAAGCAATCAGGGTCATTTCAACCATGCCAAAATGGAATCCCGGCATGCAAAATGGCGTCCCGGTTAAGGTCTCCTACAATATATTTGTACGCTTTCAACTCAACTAAACGCAGCAATAGCAGTAAGCACTAACAAAAGTGTTCGTTCGGAAAGAAAATATCTTACTCAGATAGGCCATTTAAGAGATATTTTTTAACTTTAGCCGCTCTATTTTGAATATTAAATGCATTAAATAATTTTTTATGGAACTTAAGAAAGCACCTAAAGCTGATCTTGAAAACAAGCGGAACATCTTTGTTCAGCTTGGCCTGGTGATTTCCCTTGGAATTGTTCTTACAGCTTTCAACATCAACGACCGCGTGAAGTCGGCCGACACGCTTGGAACACTTGCAACTGAGGAGATTGAAGATGAGGTAATCCCCATTACACGGCAGGAAGAGATCAAACCACCACCACCGCCACCACCACCAAAAGTGGTCGAGGTGTTAACCATTATCGACGACGATGTGGAACTGGAAGAAGAATTTGAATTTGAATCGACCGAAGCCGATGATGAGACCATCATCGATGCTGTTCCTGTTATCGATGCTGATGAATCGGAAGAAGAATCGGAAGTTTTCGTAATTGTAGAGGACATGCCCGAATTTCCCGGAGGAGAACTGGCACTTAGAAAATGGATTGCCAGCAACGTTGATTACCCGGTTATTGCAGCCGAGAATGGCATCCAGGGCAAGGTGTATGTTCAATTTGTGGTTGACAAGGATGGTAGCGTTACCAATGCACGTATTGCACGTGGCGTTGACCCATCGCTCGATCAGGAAGCACTCAGGGTGGTAAACAATCTGCCACGTTGGAAACCTGGAAAACAAAGGGGTAAACCAGTACGCGTATCGTATACTGTACCCATTAATTTCCAGTTACAATAGTTAACTTGAATCAAAAAAAATATCCTGGTTCCACCAATAGGCGGGATCAGGTTTTTTTGTGTTGAGCATATGGAAAATACAACAAACAGCCAGACAGAAAATGAAAAAGTGGTTTTGGTCGGTCTGATCAATCAGGATCAGGATGAGATCAAAGCCAATGAGTACATCGATGAACTTGAGTTTCTGGCACGAACAGCCGGAGCCGATGTGATTGGTAAGTTCTTTCAGCGACTGGAGGTTCCCAACGTGGCAACCTTTGTTGGCACAGGAAAACTCGATGAGATTTCGAATTACATCAAGGAACATGAAGCCGACACCATTATTTTCGACGATGAACTCACACCTACACAGCTGAGAAACATTGAGAAACGACTCGAATGCAAAGTGCTCGACCGTACCAATCTCATTCTCGACATTTTCGCCAGCCGCGCACAAACTGCCTATGCAAAAACACAGGTCGAACTGGCACAGCTTCAGTACACCCTGCCCCGGCTTACCCGAATGTGGACCCACCTTGAGCGGCAACGCGGAGGAATTGGCCTCAGGGGACCTGGTGAAACGCAGATCGAAACCGACCGTCGAATCATTCTTACCAAAATTGCGCGGCTGAAAGAACAGCTGAAAAAAATTGACAAGCAAATGACAACCCAGCGAAAAAACCGGGGAAAACTGGTAAGAGCCGCCCTCATTGGCTATACCAACGTAGGGAAATCAACCATGATGAACCTGCTTACCAAATCGGAAGTATTTGCTGAAAACAAACTCTTTGCGACCCTCGACACCACCGTACGAAAAATGGTCGTTGGGAATTTGCCCTTCCTGCTAACCGACACCGTTGGTTTTATCAGAAAATTGCCTCACGGACTGGTCGAATCGTTTAAATCGACGCTCGACGAGGTGCGTGAAGCTGATATTCTCCTGCACATTGTCGATATTTCGCATCCGGGCTTCGAAGAACAAATCGAAACAGTTAATCAGACCCTCGAAGAAATTGAAGCTGGGAATAAACCGACCATCTATGTTTTTAACAAAATCGATGCCTTTACCTATGTTGAAAAAGAGGAAGATGATTTAAGTGAAACAAGCCGCGAAAACTGGTCGCTCGAAGACTGGAAGAACAGCTGGATGGCAAAAAACAATACGCCCTCGATCTTTATCTCTGCCAGGGAAAAAATCAACATTGAAGAACTTAAAACACTGATGTACGAGGAAGTAAAGAAAATCCACGTGACCCGTTTTCCCTACAACGATTTTCTTTATGGCAATGAATTCGAAGAAAACGACTCAGACATCGAATAGCAATGAGCCCATCTGCTTAACACTTCCCTGATCGGGGCATTGCTTAAGTAGCTCCCTGATGGTGAGATTCAGCGTTGGATGCACAAAGTCGGGGGCTATTTCACAAAGTGGTTCAAGAACAAAACGCCGATTGTGCAGATGGGGGTGTGGCAGTGTCAATTCCGGCTCCGAAAGGATGATGTTCTCATAAAACAAAATATCAATATCGATGGCTCTTGAAGCATATCCGCCAGACAGGTTTCGTTTCCGGCCCAATTGCTTTTCCACATCGAGGCATCTCGAAATCATTTCGCCGGGTTCCAGGTCGGTAATTACCTCAACGGCCAGGTTGTAAAACGATTCAGCAGCTTCAAAACCCCAGGGAGCAGTTTCATAAATACCTGACAAATCGATGATCTGACCTACACCTACATTGATGTATCGGATCGCCCTTGCCAGATTCAACTTCCGATCGCCCATATTCGATCCCAATGATAAAAATGCCTTTTTCATCTTCTCCAATTTTCAGTAATCCCCTCCTGCCTTTCAAAATCAATCACGCTGCTAATAGATCCCCGTGCTTATGAGCTGACAAAGTACTTAAAAATTCCAGCCTTAAGCTACTTTTTTTTGACGTCCGTAGCTTCTGTGTCCACAAATAATCATTTCAAGTGTTGTAACAAATTCAGCGCGATGATTACTAACTTAGCAAACGCGTCAAATATAAACTAAAAATAAAAATAGATGAGAAGTTTTTTAAAGTACACGCTTGCAAGCATAACAGGCATTATTATTGCCAGTCTGCTTGGATTTTTTATCATGGCAGGAATTTTTTCAGCCATTGTCGCATCGAGCGAAAAAGAAGTTCATATTAAAGATCATTCGGTATTGGTGTTGAAACTCGACGCCCAGCTAAGCGACCGGGCACCCAATAATCCCTTTCAAGACCTTGAGTTACCAGGTTTCGAAGGCAGCAAACGCTTAGGCCTTGACGAAATTACCGAGGCCATCGAAAAAGCAAAACACGAAAGCAAAATCAAAGGGATCTACCTCAAGCTGGATAATGTAATGGGAGGTTATGCCATGGCTGAAGAAATCAGAAATGCACTGGCCGATTTCAAGCAGGAGTCGGGAAAATTTGTTTATGCCTATTCATCGACCTACTCACAAAAGGCCTACTATCTTGCTTCGGTTGCCGACAAGGTATTTATTAATCCCGAAGGCATGCTTGAATTTGCAGGACTTGCATCACAGCATTCCTTTTATAAAAATGCACTGGAAAAACTCGGCATCGAAGTGCAGGTAATCAGGCATGGTAAATTTAAAGCAGCCGTTGAACCCTTCATGCTCGAAGAAATGAGTGCAGAAAACCGGGAACAAATCGAAGTTTACATCGGAAGTATCTGGAATAATGTTGTTAATCAAATCGGGCAGTCACGCGGATTAAGTCCTGAGAAACTAAACCAGCTGGCCGATAAAAACATGACCTTTCAGCCTGCCGGCGAATTGCTGGCCAGCGGATTGGTCGACAGCATCGTTTACGAAGATCAGTTCCTCGATTTTCTGCGCGAAGCTACCGGCACCGCCGAAGACAAAGAAATCAATGCCCACTCGGTGGCCGACATGAAATCGGTAGCCGCTCCCCGCAAGGGCAAAGGACTTGCAAAGGATAAAATTGCTGTAATTTATGGTATTGGTGAAATTGGCATGAGCGCTTCGCCCTTCGATGATGAATCGATTTCAGGTCCTTACCTTGCACGCGAAATCAGGAAAGCACGAAAAGATTCCACCATTAAGGCCATCGTTTTCCGTATTAATTCTCCCGGAGGAAGTTCACTGGCTTCTGATCTGATCTGGCGCGAGGTGGTACTTGCTCAACAGCTTAAACCAGTTGTGGTTTCAATGGGCGATGTGGCTGCTTCGGGGGGATACTACATCGCCTGTGCTGCCGACAGCATTGTGGCCAACCCAACCACCATTACCGGATCGATTGGCGTATTCGGACTGGTTCCCAACATGGAAGAACTCTTCGAAGACAAGCTGGGCATCAACAACGAAGTGGTTAAGACCAACGAATTGAGCGACCTGCCTTCAGTAACACGACCAATGAGCACCATCGAAAAAGCACAAATGCAAAACATGGTTGAAACAGTTTACGATACCTTTGTAAAACATGTGGCCGAAGGCCGGAACATGTCGTACGAAGCCGTTGATGCCATCGGACAGGGCCGTGTGTGGACCGGCGAAAATGCCAAAGAACTGGGATTGGTCGATGTACTTGGCAACCTCGACACAGCCATCGACATTGCTGCAGAACTGGCACAACTCGAAAACTATCGCACCGTGCAGCTTCCAAAGCAAAAAGATCCGATTGCTGAGTTAATGGAAGGCTTCTCAAGCGAACTGAAGTATCGCGTTATCAAAAATGAATTGGGCGAAGGCACCAGGTATTATAAAACCCTCGAAAAAATCAAAAACAGCAGAGGAATTCTTACAAGAATGCCCTACGAAGTGGTAATCGAGTAGTAGTTTACACCAATACAAGAAAGGTTGTCTGTACTTTACAGGCAACTTTTTTTGTGCGTGTCACTCTTCTTCGTAACTTACCCCACTGTTAACACATGATGAAGATACTTCTATATCCATTTAAACTGGTATATGCATTGGTAATTGCCATTCGTAACTTTCTTTACGATGCAGGAATGCTGAAACAGTACGAGTTTTCCATACCCATCATATCGGTAGGCAACCTAACTGCCGGCGGTACGGGTAAAACACCCCATGCCGAATACCTTATAAGTATTTTGAAAAAGAATTTCAGGGTCGCTTTCTTAAGTCGTGGCTATAAAAGAAAAACCAAAGGTTTTGTGCTGGCCGGTCTTAAATCGGGGATCAAAGACATCGGTGATGAACCCGTTCAAATTAAACAGAAATTTCCGGAGATACCGGTTGCTGTCTGCGAAAAAAGAGCTGTGGGAATTAAAAAGCTCATGAACATGCCCGAAAGCGAAATTGATGTGATTGTACTCGACGATGCTTTTCAGCACCGCAGTGTCAAAGCCAATATCAACATCTTGCTGATTGATTATAAACGGCAGATTTTTGATGATGAACTGCTCCCCGTTGGGCGACTCCGTGAGTCAGCCAGTTCGAGGTACCGTGCCAACTTCATCATTTTCACCAAATGCCCGCCTCACCTGCAGCCCATCGAACAACGCATTATTAAAAACAAACTCGATATACGCCCCTACCAAAACCTGTTTTTTACAAGTATCGTATACGGAGAAATCACCCCGGCTGAAAAAGGTCTGCACCTGTTCAGCAACGACATGCGAAAGTATAGTGTGATGCTGATTACCGGAATTGCCAACTCCCAACCTTTGGTCGATTATCTTACGCCTCAGGTTGGAGAAATTATTCATATTGAATACTCCGACCATTACCTGTACACGGCAAGCGATATTGAAAAACTGGAAGAGCAGTACACAACACTTTCTGCCAAAGAGAAAATAATTATCACCACCGAGAAAGATCTGGTTCGCATCAAGTCAATCGACAAGCTGCCCAAAGAATTTATCGAAAATTTATATTACATTCCCATTGAGATTAAATTTCTCGATCGTAGTAAAGAATCATTCAATAAACGCATTTTAAATTATGTTACAGAAAATAGAAGCAACAGCAAAGTTCATAAAAGATAAAAGTGGCTTTAACGGAAAAATTGCCATCATTCTGGGTTCAGGCTTAGGCAATTTTGTAAATAAAATTGAAAATCAGTACTCATTATCTTACGATCAGATTCCCAATTTTCCGGTTTCAACGGTCGAAGGCCATTCGGGAAGGCTCATCACCGGGACGATAAACGGGGTACAGGTATTGGCCATGCAGGGTCGTTTCCACTTTTACGAAGGATACAGCATGGAAGAAGTTACTTTTCCCATCAGGGTGTTCAGGATGCTGGGAGTTGAACTGCTGCTGGTTTCGAATGCAGCAGGCGGCACCAACTACAGTTTTGAGGTAGGCGATGTGATGATGATTACCGATCATATCAGCCTGTTTGGTGTGAATCCGTTGTTGGGAAAAAACTTTCCGGAGATGGGTCCCCGTTTTCCCGATATGTCGAAGGCCTATCATCCAGAACTGTGCGACTTTGCCCGTAATTTTGCACGCAAAAACGACATCGTATTGCAGGAAGGCGTTTACGTAGGACTAACCGGCCCCAGCTTTGAAACTCCTGCCGAATACCGTCTGCTCAACACCCTGGGAGGTGATGCCGTGGGCATGTCGACCGTTCCCGAAGTAATTGTTGCCAAACACATGGACATGGATGTTTTTGGAATTTCGGTAATCACCAACAACGGACTGGCCATTGCCGACGATGGCAATCAGCACAACGAGGTACTCGACGTGGCATCCATTGCCGCTCCGAAACTTGAAGCGGTTTTTGAAGCCGTCATTCATCATTATGCTGAAAAATGATTGGCTTGTTCATCATCGCCCTGGCCCCTGTAGCCATCATTGCATTTTATATTTATTTCAGAGATAAATATGAAAAAGAGCCCTGGCGCTTGCTGGCAATGTCACTGGCTGCAGGCGCCCTTGTAAGCATTCCGGTAATTTTTGTTGAACTGCTGATTTCGGTGCCGGGGAAAGCACTCTCTCCCGTGAGCAAAGCTGCCTGGGATGCCTTCATGGTGGCAGCACTGTGTGAAGAAGCTTTCAAGTATGCCGCACTATTTCTGCTGATCTGGAAGAACAGGGCCTTTAATGAAAAATTCGACGGCATTGTATATGCCACCTTTGTCTCTCTGGGCTTTGCCGCCGTCGAAAACATACTGTACGTATTCCAGTCAGGTTTAAGCACAGGACTTGTAAGAGCAATTACCGCCGTACCAGCCCATGCCCTGTTTGGAATCACCATGGGCTATTACTTCGGAAGGGCCAAATTCTATCCACATTTGCACAAAAAATACCTGCTTGCTGCCTTCCTATTTCCTTTTACCTTACACGGAATTTATGACTTTATGCTGATGTCGGGTAACAGCATATTGCTCTTGTTGTTCGTTCCCTTTATTCTCTATCTGTGGATCAATGGTTTTCAGCGCTTAAAAACACTGAACCGCCAATCGATATACAATACCGACATTGATTTGGGCATCGATTTCAGCAAAATAAAAAAGGAAGATACTTTCAATAATGAAGATGCTTCGAAGTTTTAATCACCGTCTTTTTAAATGGTTTTAAATCGTTATAGGTTTTATGCGATTTAAGGAAAAACTGAATGACGATGCTTTTCTTAAAAATTTCAACGTGATCGGTCTTCACCAGCGTTTTTTGCAATTCTGAACGCTTTTTGCGTAGTTCCTTTTTCGACCGGTAATAGGCCGCGTGGGCTTTTATAACAGCCAATGCACTGCTAAAATTAAAAGATATAAGAAATTTGAGAATGGCAGTGGTATCGATGAGCATCCGTTTGATCATCATCCATTTTAATGCTGGTCCGTTGTAATTTTTATAAAGGGTCCATAAACTGTTTCTGAAATTGAGAAACAACTTGTAGGGGTTGTTGTATTCGAGCGTTGCTCCGCCGTAATGGTACACCTTGCTAAGCGGCTGATACACCACGCGCATTCCCTTGTTTTTGATGCGCCAGCATAAGTCAATTTCTTCCATGTGAGCAAAAAAATCGGCATCGAAACCGCCCTGCTCATGAAAGACCGAAGCGCGGATAAACAAACAAGCCCCAGAAGCCCAGAAAATATCTACCGGCTGATTGTATTGTCCCTTATCGTACTCAATGGCATTCATGATGCGTCCACGACAGAAGGGATAGGCATAACGATCGATAAAACCACCAGCGGCACCTGCATGTTCAAAGCGCGACCAGTCACGATCGGAAAGTATTTTTGGTTGAATGGCAGCAATATCTTCATTTCTGCCAAATGTTTGAATGACCGGCTTAAGCCAGTTACGACTGACCCTCACATCGCTGTTAAGCAAACAATATAAATCGGACTCAACCAGTTGGAGTGCCTTATTGTAACCTCCTGCAAAACCATAATTTTTGTCGAGTTCGATGACTCTGATCTGCGGATAGGCACTTTTAAGGAAAGCCAGTGAATCGTCGTCTGAACCATTGTCGGCCACAACGAGTTCAATATTCTCACCAGTAGAATATTTTACAACAAATGGCAAGTACTTTTGAAGATGGGTTTTGCCATTCCAGTTGAGTATTACAATTGCAAACTTCACTTTATATATTGTGTTTTCAGGGCTTAATCAAATAGCGAGGCAAGATAATAGAATACTTATTTAAAACCTACTTAAGTATTTGAGTTTCTTTGAAACTTCCAGCGTTTATGGGTCCAAAAGTATTGATCGGGGTGTTTTTTTACTGAATTCTCGAGCAATTGCATAAATTTTTGTGTGATTTCAGTTTTTGGGCTCGAAGCAGCATGGGTTGTTATCAACTCGAAATGCACCGAGTGATAACCCCGCCTGATCTTTGAAAGTTCAACATAAACCACCGCCGCATCCACCTTCTGAGCAATTCGCTCGGTTCCCAGCATCACCGGGGTATCCTGATTTAAAAAGGTGAGCCAGTGCTGAATTTCCTTTTCAACAGGTCGCTGATCACTGATGAAATAAGCAGCAAACTGTTCCTTATTTTGTGCCTTTTTGAGCAGGGTCCTGAAGGTTTGCCTCATTTCGAGCGGTACGGCAGCACGCGAACGCAATTCGCGGTAGAACTGATCAAATGCGGGATTGCTCAAACGTTTGTAAACAAAATAGACATCAACACTCAATTGATTGATGAACAGCTGCATAAATTCCCAGTTTCCGAAATGACCGGTTACTGCAATGATGCTTTTACCTGAATCGAGCAATTCATTAACCAGCTCAAGGTTTTCAATCTTCAGCCGTTTTGCTTCCTTCTTGTAAGAGAGATGGGTAAAATATAGGGTTTCGACAAACATATCACAGAAGCCGTGATAGAAGTCCTTTTCAATTTGCAGTAAGTGCTCCCTGCTCTTTTCGGGAAAAGCATTCTGAAGATTGCTGCGTACAACATTCCTTCGGTATTGAAATAAACGGTATACCAGCAGATACAACAATCCCGAGATTCTGTAATGAAACTCAAGAGGAAAAAGCTGCATGGGCCGGGTAAGCAGTCTCAATAAATAGTACGCCGCACTTTTCTTCATTTTATTTACTCAGCAGAATTTGCACAAGAAGCTGATCTTTGATTTCGGGTGCAATTTTACTAAAATATTCCGACAAAGCAGCCTTATCGGGCTCGCTGTTGTGCTGCAAAGAAATCAACTCGTCATATTGCTGCCCTGTGAGATACTTCTTCAGCAAAACTTCGATCCAGTGTTCATCTTCGTTGAGTGAAAGTTCGATCAGTGCGGTTTCAATCAGCTCACGAGCCTGATCCTTTATCGGGTCGTGCTGCCTGCCTCCCGAGTGATCGCGCAATGACCAGCTTGAGTAATCGTAGTGCAGTGCTTCAATTAATGTTAGCTTGGGATCGTCGCTGCCAAAAATCTTCTGTAAAATCAGCTTTGCCTTTATTTTCCATGCTTCCAGATCAAAATTATTTTGATCGACTGCCTTGATCAGTTGGTGAAGTGCTTCTGTTTTTTTGTTTTCCATGATTAGTTGCCCAGATGATGATGGACAATTTCGTAAAAATTACTGAAATAAAGGCCACTGGCAGCCACAATGTTTCCATTTTCAAGGTATTGGTTTTCACCATTAAAATCAGAAACCTTGCCACCGGCCCTTTCGAGGATGAAGGCACCGGCTGCCATGTCGTACGATTTAAGACCATATTCCCAAAAAGCATCGAAGCGACCACAGGCCACATAACACAGATCGATGGCTGCTGAACCAAAGCGCCGCACGCCACTGCTGATTTCCATGAACTTTTTCATGGTAGCGAAGTAGGCATCAAGCTGACTGAAATCACGGTAAGGAAAGCCAGTTGAAATAAGCGCCTGTTCATGTCGCTCGCATTGGCTGACACTTATCCTCTGTCCATTCAGAAAAGCAGCACTTCCTTCCCAGGCACAAAACATTTCCTGATGTACAATTTCATACACCACGCCAATCACCATTTCATTGTTGCGCTGCAGGGCCACACTGATGGCATGAGGCGATAAACCATGAATAAAATTGGTGGTTCCGTCAATGGGGTCGATGATCCAGTTGTACACCTCTCCTACTTTACTGCTTGTTCCTTCTTCAGCAATGAAACCTGCTTCGGGCAATAAAAGCGATAGTTCTTTCACCAGCATTTCTTCCGACAACTTGTCGATACGCGTTACAAAGTCGCTGGGACCTTTTGTTTCGACATCCTGCTCAAGCGAGAAGTTTTCTCTTTCTTTCCTGATCATCACAGCCGTATCGATCACACAGCGCTGTACTTCGGTACACAATTTTTCAAAATCAATCATGGCCTTCAATATTTGATAACTTTCAGTGTTTTTGAATAAAGACTGGTTTTTACCTGCACCAGGTAGATGCCCGAACGGTAGTTTGCTGCGTTTTCGAAGATTTTCAAATAATGTGCTCCTTCCGTCCTGCTGGTCCCCGACAAGCTTTCATATACCCTTCCCTGCAAATCAAGTATGCTGATTTCATAGGCATCGTCGGCCCTTCCATAAAAATGCAGGGTCGTGAAGTCGCTAAACCGGGTGGGAAAACATCCCACTTCGGTAGTGGCCAACAATGCAGGGCTGGTACTTACTACAAAAGAGCTGTTTTGTGCTCCCGGCGTTCCTCCGTTGATTCCCGCCTTCCACTTTTCAGCCTTGCTGTTATCGGCATAAGGATAGGTTAGTTCGAGGGTGGCTCCCTGACCTGCAGCGCCTTCGGGCCACGGGGCCGATGAACTGTAGGCAACCCGGTCGATTAAGGTGCCTTCGTCGTCGTACAACGAAAGCACATCGCTTGTCCCGTTTAATTTAAAAGGAAGCGTGCCGGTTTTTTGTTTCAACGAAGGATAATAACGAATGAAATTGTTGCTGTCGGCATAAATCACAAGGTAGGAATCGGGCCAAATGGTGCTACCGGCAGTAAAGACAAATGCTTCATCAAACTTGCCGTCGTCGAGGGTCCAGCCTTCGAGCTCGATGATCTGTTCCCCTGCATTGTACAACTCAATCCAGTCGCCGGTATCAAATTCATCCGTCGAGCTGTAATTGATTTCGTTAATCACCAGCTGCTTGTTGCTTTCATCCGTTTTCTCAAAAACTGCATTATAATTTGAATGGGAATTCAGGTTTACAAATAGCTCGTTTTTGTCCGATACCGAAGTTCCTTCCCACTTCACAAACCGATAGCCCGGATTGGGAATGGCTTTGATGCGTACCGGAATCCCCTGAAAATAGATCCCTGAGAAAGGAAAATTTCGTACCACCAGGCTGTTCAGTTCAACAATGCCGCCTGCATCATCCGAGCTCCTGAGTACCAAACGATAATTCTGATTAATATTGAAATAACTCCGAATGTGATCCCGCATGGCATCGATGCGGTTTTGATTATAGGTTTTCAACTGATCGACCTGCCACTGCCAGCCACTGTAATTTTGTCCCCAGCGTTCGAAGTGCCCACGCATTTCGGGTTGCATGATCTGCTGAATCGAATCAATTTTTGCATTCACCCGGTCGGGCTGAAAGCGGGTATTGAGGTTGTCGGCCATGCGGTTGATAAACAAATTCCTGTAACTTATATTGGAAAGTAGTTTACGGAACAAGAGAGTCGACTCGGCAGGGTTTTGCCAGTTGCGTCCGCCGGCCGAGCTGGTAGCATATTCGATGGCATTGTGATTGTATTCATTCTGATCATAAATTCCGAAGCCAAAATCGGTGTCATACATAATCCAGCGCCAGCGACTGTGTGCATAGTCGGTTCGCCAGTATTTGATGTTATTTCCCGGCCAGTCGCGGTTGTAGATATAAATCTGGAACATGAAATAATCGGTGTAATTGTCCACATCGATCATTTCAAGCACTTTTTGATAATCGGCTTCCGACTGAAGAGAATTCGATTCGAGAAAGCTTACCAGCTGCGTATAATGGGCGTCCTTGCCCACATAGCCCGGAGTTGTTTCCAGCAGACTAACCGCGTCTTCATCGATGCCGTAAGTACGTTTCAGGTAATTGGTATTCACTTTCTCCCTGATGTTTTGAACCCCCCAGTATTCGCCGTTAATATAAAGTACCGAAGGCTGAAAGGCCACCCGGTCGATGTTGAGTCCTTTGGCCAGTTCCGAAAAGAAACCATCGCGCAGCATCGACCGGCCCCAGTCGTTGCCCGATGCCCGTAAAACAAAGTTATCGTACTCGTCGTGCACCCGTTCGGCAAAGAAAGGATAGTCAAAATCGCCGTCGCCATATGATTTTCGTGCAAAAAGCGCCAGTGCCTTTTGAGCATTGGCCCTGGTCCAGCCGCCCATTATTTTTACTCCCGCCAGCTGATTTAACTGTTCGCTGCCCTCCTGGTCGATCAGTTCGACATTCACTGGTTTTTCCCAGTCCATCCAATAGTTGGCTCCATAATGGGGAACTTCAGCTACCCACCCCGGCCCGTCGGCATAAATTCCTTCGTGATAATCAAAGAAGTGTTTCGGATCGGTAACCAGCGAAACAACAGGCAGGCTATGTTCAGCATCGACCAGATAAGTGCTGGTTTGCACCGGGCCGGCAACCCCGTCACGTATCACCCGGGCCCTGATGGGCAGGTTGGAATAAAGCATCAGTACTCCGTCGGCTTTAGCTGAATGCCGGGTGGGTTCTGTCCCATCGATGGTATAATGCACATCACCAACACCACTTTTGGGCTTCATGCTCAGTCTGCTCCCCGAAGGATAATAGCCCGGAGCAAGCGAAAATTCAACAGAATCGGACATGATTTCCTCCGACGGATTGGCATTTACAGCGCCCGGAGTGGGCTGCATGAAATAACGCAGCGGAATGGCCCCGTCGGGAAAACGTCCATAGCTCACATTCGAAGGCAGCTCAACTACCTGGAGCGAGTCGATCAGTTCCCGCTGTGCATTGAAGAGAAACAGACTTTCACCTTCGTTACTGATCTTAAAATTGGTATGCAGGTAGCCTTCATCTACTTTAATAAATTCTGCCACATCATTCACTGAATAGGCATCGGAAGCAAGCGTAAGAAACGGAATGATACTAAAATCGGAGGAAGTACTATTCACATTGTGAGCCTGAATAGCCAGTACATTCTCTCCGCTTTTCAGGAATGAAGAAGGATTTTCCAGCTCAAAACGTTCAGGTGTTCCATCGTTGTACAATACCGCTTCGTGATCTCTGCTGACATTCACCGTACGGTAATTATTACTCACCGTAATATTGGGTGATTTGGCGACCTCCCTGCCATTGATAAAAGCGACAAAGGCATCGTCGTAATCGATATGCAACCACAGTTTACTCACAGCAGCGGGATCTTCAACCGTAAATGTTTTGCGAATATAAATACTTTGCAGGGGCTGAATAATGGTATTGTCGTCCGCATCGCCATAGCCAAAACCGCTTTCGCCGCTCTGCCATCCCGAATCGTTGTAATCGGCTTCACGCCAGTTGTCGGCCGGATCATTGCCCGAAGGTACCTTGTAGCGCCAAACATCCTGCTTACGAATAATGGTCGTGTATTTCGAAGTGAGTGTGTTTCTGTCCTTGCCCGAAGCAAAAAGCAAAAGATACGATTTGGGTGCCAGGTTCACTGCCGGAAAAACCCAGCCCGAAGAATCGACCGGATCGTCGTTCAAAATAAAGCCTTCAAGGTTAACAGAAGCATTGCTGAAATTGTACAATTCAATCCAGTCGTTGGTTTCCTGATCTTCATCAACGATCCCGGTTGAATTCGACGATACTACTTCATTAATTACAACCTGTGCCCCGGCAAACAGGCAACTCACAAGCAAAACGAAAGTAAAAAGATTTTTCAAGACCATGTACACTGTGCATAAAAGCTCAAAACATGAGCCGGTTAGCGTGTTTAATTAATCAGTGAAGAAAGTGAAATTTGACGGATTGTCAAAGAAAATCACTCAAATGCATGTACAAAATATCCTGATCCTGCTTAAGAAAAAAGACAGTTATTTAAATATTCAATCGATGAACGCTTTCGATCCACTCAGTATGAGTTCATTGTCCTGCATGGGCGTAAACCTGCACACCTTCAACATGTCCGTGTTGGTTGATCTCCCTGAGTTCAAAATCTATCACCTGGTTAGCCAGTTGCTCATCCCAGGGGGCTTCAACACGTACATAATTGTCGGTCCAGCCAAATATGCGGTCGCCCTTTTGCTGATGTTCAAAAAGCACTTTGCGTGTTTTCCCCAGCTGCGACTGATAAAACATGCTCAGTTTTCGTTCCGAAAGATCGAGGTAACGTTGCACCCTTGCTTTGCGCTCGGGTACCGGAACCACGTGTGGAATCTTCAAAGCAAAGGTGCCGGGCCGTTCAGAATAAGGAAATACATGCAGCTGACTCACATCCTGATCAACTACAAACTGGTACGAATCTTTAAAGAAATCGTCGGTTTCGCCATTGGTACCTGCAATCACATCAACGCCAATAAAGGCATCGGGCATCAGCGCTTTGATGCGCTCCACCCTTTCAGCAAACACCTCGCGCTGGTATTTCCGCTTCATCAAGGCCAGTACTTCGTTGGAACCCGCCTGAAGAGGAATATGAAAATGAGGAACAAAGCGCTTCGAAGCAGCAACAAACTCAATAATTTCATCCGTAAGCAAATTGGGTTCCACCGACGAAATCCTGATGCGTTCCAATCCTTCCACCTCGTCGAGTGCCTTCAGTAAATCGATGAACTTTTCACCTGTTGAACGGCCAAAATCACCAATATTCACTCCTGTAAGTATGATCTCCCGGGTGCCTTTAGCTACTACTTTACGGGCTTCGGCCACGGTATTCTCAATCGAATCGTTGCGACTCATTCCCCGGGCCATCGGGATGGTGCAAAAAGTGCAAAAATAGTTACACCCGTCCTGTACCTTTAAAAAAGTACGGGTACGGTCGCCATAGGAATACGACGAAAAAAAGTTTTTGATTTTGCGGTGATCGGTAACCCTGACAATGGGCGCCTCATTTTTTTCGAGGCCGTTAACATAGCTGGTGATGTTCATTTTCTCGCCCGAACCCAGCACATAATCGACCCCTTTCAGATGCGCCACCTCATCGCTCTTCAACTGGGCATAACATCCGGTTACCATCATTACAGCATTCGGATTGCGCTTCATGGCCGATCGGATCAGGTTGCGGCTTTTCTTGTCGCTCTCGGCAGTCACCGTGCATGAATTAATTACATACACATCGGCCTCTTCCTTGTAATCGACCCGCTCAAAGCCCATTTCCTCAAACTTGCGGGCCATGCTCGACGATTCTGCAAAATTGAGTTTGCAACCCAGTGTATAAAACGCTACTTTCTTCCCTTTGTAATCGTGCTCCGTCATCTTCTTTGCCTTCTTCTTTTCTGAGGGGCAAAGATATAATTTTTGGAATAATTCTAAATAACAGTCTTTTATAAATTTCTTTTGCCTGTTCCCAACCCCTTTCTCCACAATCGCCAGCAAAAAATTCCGCCGCCTCATTGAATATTCATTTTCCTGTTCTATATTTGCAGACCAGAACAGACCAGAACAGCATGTCGTTTCAATTCAACATCAACACACAATCCAACTCGCTGAAATACATTCAGCTGGTCGATGCCATTGCCAATGCCATCAGTGAAGGCTCACTGGCACATGGCGACATGCTGCCTTCGGTCAACGAGCTGGTAAAAAATGCCTCGCTCTCGCGCGATACGGTTTTTAAGGCCTACAGTGAACTGAAAAACCGGGGCATTGTTGAATCGGTCCCCAACCGGGGTTACTTTGTTTCGAAACAACTCAACAGGGTATTGCTTTTCCTCGATACATTCAAAGCTTACAAGGAAGTATTGTACGATGGTTTCCGCTCCAATCTGCCTGAAAATATCTCGGTCGATCTGATGTTTCACCATTACAATTTCAAGGTGTTCGAAACCATCATCAACGACAGTATAGGTAAATACAGTCATTACATTATCATGAATTTCGATCACCCGCGGATGAAAAAAATCATCAGCACCATCCCGACTGAAAAATTACTGGTGATCGACTGGAACATTCATACAGCAAAGCATCATTCGTACGTCAGCCAGGATTTTGGAGAAGGACTTTACCACAACCTGGAAAAACAGCTCGACAGGATAAAAAGATATAAACGCTTTGTTTATCTCTATCCCGAAAACTGGACTTTCCACCCCAAAGAATCGATCGACAATTTTCAGCAGTTCTGCAGCAAATACCAAATTCATTCGGAGCTGCTTTTCGATGCAAAAAAACTGAACATCGAAAAAGGAGACCTCTATTTGCTGGTAAGCGACCGGACCCTTACGCGCATACTCGATCGTGCGCACGAGGAAAAACTGGTATTGGGCCACGATGTAGGCATTATTTCGTACAACGAAACGCCCATGAAAAAATACATTAAAGAAGGCATTACGGTGATTTCGACCGATTTTATGCGCATGGGAGCGCTGGCAGCCGAGTACGTTCTGAATCCGGGTGAAATGAAAACCGTGGTTCCTACCAGCATGATTCTGCGCAACTCATTTTAAGTAAACAACTAACTATAAAACAATAAAACAAAACGATATGTACTTTTTAGGATACGACATAGGCAGTTCATCGGTCAAGGCATCGTTGATCAACGGAGAAAGCGGAGAGTGCCTTGCTTCCGATTTTTTCCCAAAACAGGAAATGAAAATTACAGCCAGCCAGGCCGGTTGGGCTGAACAACATCCCGACCTTTGGTGGGAAAACCTGAAACTGGCCAGCCAGTCGGTGATGAAAAGCTCGGGCATCGACCCGAAAAACATCGAAGCAATCGGTATTTCGTACCAGATGCACGGCCTGGTGGTAGTCGACAAAGATAAAAATGTACTTCGCCCCTCAATTATCTGGTGCGACAGCCGTGCTGCCGAAATTGGAAGCAGGGCTTTCGACTCACTGGGTGGCGAGCGTTGCCTGTCGAGCCTCTTGAACTCTCCGGGTAATTTTACCGCATCGAAACTGATGTGGGTAAAAGAAAATGAACCCGAAGTGTTTGCAAAAATTGATAAAATCATGTTGCCCGGCGACTACATTGCCATGCGCCTTACCGGCGAATGCAGCACCACCATTTCGGGCCTCTCGGAAGGCATGTTCTGGGACTTCCAGGCCAACGGGCTTTCAAAGATGTTGATGGAACACTATGGATTCAGCGAATCGGTCATTCCTGAAATTCGTCCTACTTTCTCCGTACAGGGAAAGGTTACAGCAGCAGTTGCTGCTGAACTCGGACTGGCCGAAGGGATAAAAGTAAGCTACCGCGGAGGCGACCAGCCCAACAACGCGCTGTCGCTTAATGTGCTCAACCCGGGCGAAGTAGCCACCACAGCAGGTACTTCGGGAGTTGTTTACGGAGTAAGCGACGAAGTGAAATACGATCCCTGGTCACGCGTAAATACCTTTGCCCACGTGAACCACAGCCCCGAACAAAACCGCCTGGGCGTGCTGCTTTGCATTAACGGTACCGGCATCCTCAACTCGTGGATGAACAAAAATGTTGGCAATTCGGCCTACAATTATGTGCAAATGAACGAACTGGCCGCAAAAATCCCCATCGGCTCCGAAGGCGTAAGCATACTTCCCTTTGGAAACGGTGCCGAACGCGTTTTGCGCGACAAAAACATCGGTTCGCAAATCAGCGGAATCAGTTTCAACACCCACTCGCAGGCCCATCTTTTCCGTGCTGCACAGGAAGGCATTGTGTTTTCATTCAACTACGGGATGGAAATCATGAAACAAATCGGAATTGATGCCCAGGTAATCCGTGCCGGAAAAGCCAACATGTTTCTGAGTCCCATTTTCCGCGAAACCCTGGCCGGCATCAGCGGTGCCACCATCGAGCTGTACAACACCGACGGTTCGATTGGCGCAGCCCGCGGAGCAGCTGTTGGATCGGGCTATTACCAGTCGTTTGCCGAAGCCTTTGGCAGTTTGAAAAAACTCGAAACCATTGTGCCCGATGCTACGAAGAAAGCAGCTTACGAAGCGGCGTATGGAAAGTGGAAAGAAGAACTGGAAAGATATAACCCCTCCTAACCTCCCCTAAAGGGGAGGAATCAGGGGCTACCTGAAAAAAGTCATTGAAAAGGGAAAGACTCATTGGTCATTAAGTAAAAAAAAGAAAGAGTCATTGAAATAGAAAAAAGTCATTGGTCATTGAGAGGAAAAAGGAAAGAGTCATTGGTCATTGAGTGAAAAAAAGAAATACAGTTGAATTTTAAAAACAACTAAAATGAAACTTGACGATTTAAAGGTATATCAAAAGGCGATGGAGCCGGGTGACAGTTGCTGGAAGGTAGTCCAGAAATTGCATTGATGTTGAATGCATACATTTCAAAAATTGGCCCAGACACAGTTCACGAAATTGAAACCGAATACGGAAAAGGATTTACCAACGATCCTTTTTCCAATGACCCTTTCCTAAATGCTGGGAGCGATAGCGACCAGTCCCTGCCTGTCCCGATTTTCGGGAATGAGCGCAGCGATATCGGGAACCATTGACTTATTAACTTAATGACTTTTTCAATGACTTATTGACTATTGACTATTGACTTATCAACTTTTATTATAAACTTCCTTCCCTGCCCCGGGCCGGGATGGACAAACAAATAGAATTATGAGCGTATTAATCGGAGAAAAAGAGTACTTCAAAGGAATCGATAAGATTCAATACGAAGGCAAGGATTCAAAAAATCCAATGGCATTTAAATGGTACGACGAAAACAAAGTCGTAGCCGGAAAAACAATGAAAGAACACCTGCGTTTTGCAGTGGCCTACTGGCACACTTTCTGCGGAACAGGCGGCGATCCTTTTGGTCCGGGAACACAAATCTTCCCATGGGACGAGCCTAAAAACTTAATGGATGCCAACAAGGCACGCATGGATGCAGCTTTTGAGTTCATCACCAAAATTGGTGCACCTTATTACTGTTTCCACGACACCGATGTGGCCGGCGACGGTTCGGTTTTCGAAATTGAAAAGAACCTGGCCGCCATGGTCGAAATTGCCAAACAAAAGCAAAAAGAATCGGGCGTTCAACTGCTGTGGGGTACTGCCAACGTATTCAGCAATCCACGCTACATGAACGGCGCTTCGACCAACCCCGATTTCAACGTACTGGCCAATGCCGGCGTACAGGTAAAAAATGCCATCGACGCCACCATTGCGCTGAACGGAACCGGTTATGTATTCTGGGGAGGACGCGAAGGCTACATGAGCCTGCTGAACACCAACACCAAGAAAGAACTCGACCACCTGGGACAGTTCCTGCGCATGGCCCGCGACTATGCCCGAAAACAAGGATTCAAAGGCACTTTCTTTATCGAACCCAAACCCATGGAGCCCACCAAGCACCAGTACGATTTCGATACCCAAACCGTATTGGGCTTCCTGAATGCTCAGGGATTGATCGACGATTTCAAACTGAATGTTGAAGTAAACCACGCTACTTTGGCCGGTCATACTTTTGCTCACGAACTGCGCATGGCTGCCGATGCAGGCAAACTGGGTTCAATCGATGCCAACAAAGGCGATTACCAAAACGGATGGGATACCGACGAATTCCCAACCAACATTTACGAAATCACCGAAGCCATGCTCGAAATACTTCCTGCCGGAGGTTTCGAACACGGCGGTATCAACTTCGACGCCAAAACCCGTCGTAACTCTACCGACCTGCAGGACATCTTCATCGCCCACATTGGTGGTATGGATGTATTTGCCCGTGCACTGGTGATTGCAGACAACATTCTCAGCAACTCCGACTTCCTGAAAATGCGTGCCGACCGTTACGCTTCGTTCAACAGCGGCGACGGTGCAGCCTTCGAAGCTGGTAAACTGAGCCTCGAACAACTGTACGAAGTAGCCAAAAAAGTAGGCGAACCGAAACAAATTAGTGGTAAGCAGGAAATGCTTGAACAATTGATTAATTATTATATTTGATCCCATCGGATTCAATAAAAATACATGATTAATCATGTGCACAACATTGAGCCCGATAGCAAGTCTTTTATCGGGCTCAATTTGTTTTCTTAAGCAACTTGTAACACTAACTAATAAACAAATCTTATGAATAACAACCGCTTTTATGTAATTGCCATCACCTTTGTGGCTACACTCGGCGGATTGCTTTTTGGTTACGACACCGCTGTTATTTCGGGTGCCGAAAAATCAATCCAAAGTTATCTCATCGACAGCCAGGGACTCAGCACGCTCATTCACGGGCTGACCACCTCGAGTGCCCTCATCGGCTGTATCATTGGTGGCGCACTGTCAGGTATTCTGGCCTCAAAACTGGGACGTAAAAAGTCACTCCTGCTGGCTGCTGCCCTGTTTTTTGTTTCTGCGCTTGGATCGGCTTTTCCCGAATTCCTCTTTTTTCAGCAGGGAAACCCCACCATTGGTTTATTGCTGATGTTTAACTTCTACCGGGTAATTGGTGGTGTTGGCGTCGGACTCGCTTCGGCCGTCACCCCCATGTACATTGGCGAAATTGCACCGGCCAACATCCGCGGGCGCCTGGTTTCGCTGAACCAGTTCGCCATTATTTTTGGTATGCTGGTGGTTTATTTTGTCAACTGGGGCATCGCCAACGGCCAAACGGTCGAATGGGTCAACTCCATCGGATGGCGCCGTATGTTCCTTTCCGAAACCATTCCGGCAGGATTGTTCGGCATCCTTCTGTTTTTTGTTCCCGAAACGCCGCGCTATCTGTCGCTTAAAGGCAACGAAGTGGAAGCAATGACCATTTTAACCCGCATCAATGGGACCGAACGTGCACGGGCTATTATGACCGATATTAAAAACAGTCTGGTGCACCATGCTTCGGCCAAACTTTTTTCCTACGGAAAGGTGGTCATCATCATTGGTATTCTGCTATCTATTTTCCAGCAGTTTGTAGGCATTAATGTGGCGCTTTACTATGCCCCCCGCATTTTCGAAAGCATGGGCGCCGCAAAAGATGCATCGATGCTGCAAACCGTCATCATGGGACTGGTAAACGTAGTCTTTACCGTGGTGGCCATCCTAACAGTCGACAAACTGGGCCGCAAACCGCTGCTCATCATTGGTTCGGCGGGCATGGCCCTTGGCATGTTTGCCATTGCCGGACTGGCCTATTTCGAGATCATCGGCATCAGCACCCTGGTTTTCATCATCATCTACACCGCATCGTTTATGATGTCGTGGGGACCAATTACCTGGGTACTTATTTCGGAGATCTTCCCGAACAAGATACGCGGGAAAGCCATTGCCATTGCCGTTGCAGCACAGTGGGCCGCCAACTACTTCATTTCGTCGACCTATCCGGCCATGATGGAACTGAGTGGCGCAATGACCTACGGCTTTTACGGACTGATGAGCGTTCTTTCGCTGTTCTTTGTCTGGAAAATGGTTCCCGAAACCAAAGGCAAAACGCTCGAAGAACTCGAAAGCCTCTGGAAGAAATAAACACTTTCGAAACACATAAAACAAGCAGCAGCCGTGCATCAAAGCGACTGCTGTTTTTTTTTTAGGGTGTGGGAACAAGAGAAGGCAATAGAAGACAATAGGAAATCCGCCAGCTGGCGGACTCGTTGCTGGTTGCTTGTTGCTGGTCACTGGTTGCTCGTTACTCGTTACTCGTTACTGGTTGCGGATAGTGGACTGCTAACTTGCTTCGCCACGGCTTACTCAGGCACTCAGGAACTCAGGCACTCAAAAAAAAACCACAATAGAAACAATAGTACACATTAGAGGAAATGGATGCTGGTTGCTTGTTGCTCGTTACTCGTTGCTCGTTGCTCGTTACTCGTTACTCGTTACTGGTTGCGGATAGTGGACTGCTAACTTGCTTCGCCACGGCTTACTCAGGCACTCAGGTACTCAGGCACT